>JAUYEE010000186.1 GCA_030691545.1 bacterium
CAGGCTTCTTTCATCGAGCACTGGCGCCAGCAAATTGTATTTGCTTTTCAGCATTTCATCAGACATCATGCCTTCAATATACATCTTCAAAGGCACAATGTCAAGCCAAAATGTTCACCTTATTGTGAATAAACTCCTAAGCGTCCGGAAGCGGTCTCTGTCGGGATAGGTGTCGGTGAGAATCCACCGCTTGTCCGGGGAATAGGAGCAGTGCCCGTCGCTCGTCAGAATGCCCTCACCAACGACCTCGATTTCATCGGAACGGTCGGTATAGAGATGGTAGCGGTCGCCACGCCCCGGGCGTGGCTCGCGCGACCAGGCGAGAATGTGCGTTGGGCCTCGCCAGATGAAGTGAGAGACCATTTCGTGATCCGCGACCAGGTGAAGGTCCGAGCCGTCCGGTGCAGCCGTGAACATCCGCGTCCACCACCCGCCCGTGGGCTTGCGCCATCGGTGAAGGAAAATGAAGCGAGAGCCGTCCGGGTTGTAAAGGAGGTGATTGAACCAATGTTGGGAGCCCGCCATCGTCTCGTCGGGCTTGAAGCGAACAATCTGGTCGAGGGAGATGACCAGACGGTTCCGGCCTGTCTCCAGGTCCATCCAGAATATCCCGTCTTCTTTCGGATGGTTCTCGTTTTCGCAGGGGTCCGCAACTCCTGCATAGCCGTACCCGGGGCGAGTCCGGTGAAGCCGTGCAAAGTTGATACTCACCGCCTCTTTGCCGTCGGGGCTGACGGCGTAGACCGGTCGGGGAAGCTTCCGCGTTTTGCCGGTGTGCACATCCCGAATGACCGCGATGAACTGGTCGCCTTCCCGGTCATTGTGGATGATGAGGCGTTCCGGGGCGCTGCCGAGCCACTGGAGCATTGTCCCCTGCTGCCAGCACCACGCTTTCGTTGTGGCGAGGGGAATCCAACGGTTCCCCTCTCTGAGGTCCACCATGCCAACGGTAATCTCGTCCTCCGCCTGCGGCGGATGGTCCATGAACGAGACCTCCTGGCAGAGGAGGTACCGACCGGTAGCGTCCCACTGGTGCTTGTCGTAGTAGCCGAAGAAGTGATGTTTTGGCCCACGTGTCACGGCCACCGCCGGCAACGACAACCCGCGCGCTTCCTCCGCCGCAAGCAGATGCCCGCACTTCGTCGCGAGCGCAAAACCGCCGCCGGTTACTGCTATCCTGTTCAGAACGTCTCTGCGCGTATAGCCTTTCATATTCCAGCAGCCCTGCGTGTCTCGATGCGATCCGTTCTTCCTTGTGCGGCATGGGCATCCCTGGCCGTGCGGACAACTCAGGTCAGTGCGCTGGCCAAGTGCCCCTTTTGCTTCAGGGCACCGCATCGCGTGAGGCGGGCAGGCTTGCCCATGATTTCACGGACGGGGACGCCCGTGCCACCTCTATGTTTACGGCGGATACACCCGGACGCGGTAATAGGCGACATCGAGAATCCAGCCTGCGCCCACGTCGGAGAACGTGACCACACCGGAGGCATTGTGCGGCAGGTTCTCCGCGATCTTTCTCCAGGTTCCTCCTCCGAATCCCCTTGTCTCCTTCCGTTCCACGTCGTAGGTTTGCCCCTCCAGGCTCCTCCAGGTCAGCAGGACGTTTCCGCTCGGGTCGAGGGAGATGCTCGGCAGAGGAACAGGACCTAATATCGCGGCGAGCCCAATCGCCGGTGTCGCCGAAGAGTCGGGAGGTCGCCCGGCGATGAACTCGATTTCCTCGGATTCGTACACGGAAATGTCGTCCACCATGACGGCGACCGAGCGGGCGCCGGACAGTCCGGCGACCGACGCCTGAATCTCCCATTGATTCATTCCTGTCTCTGCCATCGGCTCGTGCATGGATCCCGCCATGAAAAGCCAGCCCGAGAAGCCAGTGCCGCTGACCTCCACGCGCAGGCTGTCCACGATTTGGTCCTGAGCCTTGAGGTCAACGCGGACGGTCTCGATGGAACCCGTCTCCAACTCATACAGAAACGCCACATTGCAGAAAAGCGTCCACGCCACATCCGGCCGCCGGATTGTATCGCGCCACAAAGACGAGGTTAGCGAGTCCTCCGCGTCTTTCGTGTCGGGGGACAACGTGAGCAGCCCTACGGCGATGACCCGATTCCCCGGACTGTGCCACGGGTCAAGCAGCCACCCGGCTTCCGCCTCCGTCCCGCCCCAGCCCGCATTGATCACGTCCTGTTCCGTGAAACCAATCATCCAGTCATTGACGTCGCCGTCGTCCGACCAGTTCGCATCGGGATTGCCTGTCTCCGAAAAGAGGACGGTTGACCAGCCCGACGCGCATAGAAGGAGGGCCGGCACAATCCATCGAACCGCGGAGAGCCACGAAGGTCTCATTGACGAATCTCCTCTTCTTTATCTCCGCCCTTCGCATGGCAAGAGGGCTTGTCCGAAAATGCACACCGACCCGCATGCAGCTTACACAACTGCATCCGCGCCGTCAAATCGTTTGCCGCCGGGCCAGCTCTGTGGAACAGGTGCGGCATGGGGAAGGGAAGCAAGATGTGGGAGGGAGCGGGCACAGTGGAACTGACTTGCGGCGGACCTGCCTGCACGCTGGGCCCCCGCCAGGGGAGCAGATGTTGACGGAGGAGACAGCAAATATCGTGGCGGATTTGATCCCGCCCACGGCGGGAGAAGGGATCGAAGGCGTCGCTTGGGATAAGGAAATAGCGGAAGCACTCCACGAAGCATCAAGCCTCGCTGGCTGACCGCGCCCCATCGCCGTTGTCCGTCAGCGGGCAAACATCCCAATCAGGGACTCGGTTGTGGCTGGGTTTGAGTTGCACGGCCCTGGGCTAAGCTATTTCGCCCCGTTGGGGTTCAGCATCTTCTTTTGGACCGAGCCCTGAAAGGGCGCCATAGGATAGCCCAGGGCAACGCCCTGGGTCCCGGTCGAATCGAATCATCCAAGCCCTGTAAGGGCGCAATAATCTGATGCCTCTATAATACAGCCGCACCCCCGAACTCCGAGCGCCGGGGCAAAGGGAAGGAAGATTTTGGTGCTCTCAGGAGCGGATCATGACCAGAAGCATCTTGTATCGCTTCACGGCATGGAGAGCATGAGGTTCGTTGGCGGGCATGATAATCATCTCGCCCGCCTTGAGGCGATGCGGCTTGCCGGAGATGGTGATTTCCGCCTCGCCGTCAAGGATGTACACGAGGGCGTCAAACGGTGCCGTATGTTCGCTCAGCCCCTGCCCCTCGTCAAAGGCGAAAAGCGTCACCGTCCCCGTTTTCTTCTTGATGATTTCCCGGCTCACGACCGAGCCGCTCTGGTAGTCCACCAGGTCGGCAAGTCTTACGGCCTGCGCTCCAGACTCTCGGGCATCCCTTCCCTGTTCCTCGTTCTCGATGCTTTCTTTGGGCTCGGCCCCCAGCCAACCCGCTTCCTCGAAGATTCTCTGCGTCGTGACACCGAGATGCGGCGCCAACTTCCGGAGAAGCTTAGGGCTGGGAACGAACAATCCTCGCGTCAATTGCGACAGGTAGGAGTTGCTCACCCCGGCCTGCTGCGCGAGCCACCTCAGAGACTTTCCATTTTGCTTGAGGAGCCGCAAGATGAAGTTCCCAAGGTCACGCATAGTTGAAGACCTCCTCTGATGGACGGTTCTATTCACCTCCCCCGGTGCATAATATAAAGAAGCGGTGCGCCACGGTCAAGTTACGAATTTCGCCCTCTGTGGCTACCTATGAGTGGTGCGGATGAATCCCTTCATCGAGAAGCCAGGCTAAAGCCTGCTCAGCAGGAACCTACGGCATCGGATCCACGGTCTGAAGCCCGTGGCTAACAGGAGGGGCGCCGGCTAAAGCCCGGCGTCGAGGCATCAGACGTGAAGCTGTGGAACTGGCACGGGCTTCCGGCCCGTGAGTGTACCGCAGGCGTCCCCGCCTGCATCCCTTTAACATGGGCAAGATGCCCATGCCACCTCATCGGAGGGTTCGAAAGATGCGATTCGGGGCGCCGGCATGAACCGCTGAAATGTAGCGGCCCCGCTTCGGGCAACAGACCTATCGAATCAGCAAATTGGGGGATAGAGTCTCTCCGGGGGAAGTATCTGCCTCCATTTCCATTCTATTAGGTCCTCACGGCCAGAGTCCGGTTCGAGAGCGTCTGAACTGAAGAACACCTCGACCTTCGGATGCGAGCCGTCTTTCTTGAATGACACCTCCGCGGAATAGCCGTGAATTCCTGCCGGATCGAACTTCCCCCAGCGCCAGCGATTGTCCCGGAAGACTGGCTCGTAATTCTCCGGAGAAAAAGGTCGCCGCTTGTAATGCTCTTCGCACTCGTCGTTTGCCAGGCTGGCCGCCGCTTTCGCAGCTTCTTCAGGAGGGATCCTTTTCCCACCGAAGGGCTCCAAAGGTACACAACCGCGCATCACCACAAGGACGATTACCACGATGGTCTTCATTCCAGCCATTTCCCACGCCCTCTTTCAATGTTTCCGAGGTCAACGGCAGGTTCTTGAGGCAGAAAAGCGTTGTGCTCCGTTATTTGCTTGGACGCTTGCTCAATGAGCGCGGTTCCCGCCGAATAGCCTACTTTTCCAGTGCGACAATCCTCCAGCTCACGGCGACAGAGCTGCTTTTGACCGCTGTGGCCTGTTCAAAAACCGTGACAGAAACAGAGCCGCCAAAAGCGACAGAACAGGAAACGAGAGCGGCGCCCGGTCGGAGTAAGGAATGAATCGGAGATACCACTCGGCGCGAAAACGCGGAAGGGGATTGTTGCTTTGCGAGGCGCGTGGTAGAATCTCATTGCGGCATACGCCACGAGTTCATGGCTTCGCTGTGGGGCAGTGCTTCTGCACGTGCCCATTTCACGAACTTAGCGAAGGGGGTGTGTGAAATGAGAGCATTCGAGTTCACCCGAAGCATCTCTGTCTTCGTGAGCATCCCCCTGCCTTATCTCGTTCATGCCCTGCGACCATACCGCGCCAACAACCGGGAACTGAGAGCCAATCGTGGCTTTCATCCAGATATACTCGTCAGACAACGAAAACAATCTAAGGGAGGGTCGGTCCAATGAAAAAAGGCAAACGGGTTAAGCTGATTGAGGTTGTGGTCGTTGTTGCAGTTCTTGCGGCCCTGCCGGGACTTCTGTGGTGTTCGATGTTGAGGGCGAGGGAGTCGGCAAGGCGGGCGGCTTGCCTGAACAACCTCAAGCAAATCATTACGGGCATCAAAACCTACACGCCGGATTATGACGAGTACTACCCAACAAGCGCCGAGCCTGGCAAAGAAATCAACGTCGAGACGCATTACAGGGACCTGGGAATTCTCTACCCGACCTATATGACCAGTCTGTCAGTGTTCACGTGCCCCAGTTCCGGGGACAGGATTCTGTTACGCGGTGACGAGACCGGCAAACATGACAACAACCCTTTTCTGGATCGTGAGGCCGAGCAAGTCAGCTACGCTTACAGCTACGATGGCGGTGGCGAGAAGAATGTTGTCTGGAGGGAAGCGGCGACTTCGACGACCAGGGTTCTCGCGGATCGGCCCGCCGCGAAAGAGCTAACGGAGCAATCCAATCACGGCGTTGACGGGAGAAACGTGGCGTTCGCCGACGGACACGTGAGGTGGATTTCAGGCAATCAGAGGCTCCTCACGGACCCGGACTTTCCGGACCCGAAGACAAACACACAAAGCTGGTGGAGCGAGCGCCCCGATGTCCCACGTGAGAGGCCGAAAGAGGACCCCCAGGTAAGACATTTTCGGCGAATGGCATCCCTTTATCCCGATAACAGCTTCTACTCCTATGCTGCCGCGCAGATGGCGAAAAGGCAGGGAGATGAACGGGCGATGCGGGAGCTTCAAGCGAGGCAGCAGGAGCGCGGGTGGCGCCGCCAACCCGACCGAGAAGCCGACCTCTACAGCATGACCACGGGACTTCTTTCCATTCAGGAAAGCCTTCAACTGGACGTCATGCTCGAGGGGAAAGCCGAAGTGGAGGAGCGGACGGTCCCAGTCAGCGATTTGGTTCCGCCGAAGACCCGTTCCCTTCCTTTCAAGGAAATGCTCGGGGGTAAAGAGCCGCAGATGTCGCCTCTCGCGGCGATGGTTCCGGAGGACCAGTATTACATCTCCTTCCGGTCGGTGAGCCAGTGCCAGTCGTTCATGGATTTCGTTGACGCGTGGGGCGAGCATTGCCTCAAGCACTATAGCCTCCGGGCGAACAAGGCGATGAATCGCGAGAAGCTCGAGAGGCAGTTGTGCGTGAAAGACCTCTGGTATGCCCGGCCCATCACGAGCCTTGCCGTCGGAGAGGTCTCGCTGACGGGAAGCCACCCTTTCGTGGCGCAGGGGGACGATCTTTCGCTCATCATGCAGGTCAAGATTCGAGCGGTGTTCGATCCCGCCATTGCGAAGTTTGTCGAGCAGGCGAAGAAAAGCCGGCCCGATGCCGCGGAAGCACGGTTCAAGGTCGGACAGCACGAAGTGTATAGCCTGGTGACGGAAGACCGTGAGATTTCGCATTATCGCGCCGACCTCGACAAATACACCGTCATCAGCAACTCGAAGGAAGCTATCCGGCGGATTCTGGAGACCGCAGACGGCGACCGTGCCTCTCTCGCAAAAACCGAAGATTTCCGGTACATGCGGTCAATCTTCAAGCACGATGACGAGAGCGAATCCGGTTTCATCTACCTCTCCGAATCGTTCATCCGGCGTCAGATCGGGCCGCAGGCGAAAATTGCCCAGGCGAGACGCCTTCAGTGCGGGACAACCCTCAAGATGATTTCGAATGCGGCAATCCTCTTCAAGCATCTCGAAGCAAGATTCCCGAAGTCTCTGGAAGAGATGATTAAAAACCGCTCCATTGAGGCGCAATATCTCGTGTGCCCCGACGGAGGACAGTATTCGTGGGACGCTGACTGCATCACCCCGGTCTGTTCGGTGCACAATCGCCTTCGATACCTGACCCCCATCGTCGAGCTGAAAACCGACCTCGCCAGCGAAAGGGAGAAAGCGAATTACCAGCAATTTGTCGAGCGGTATAACCGATATTGGCGAAGGTATTTTGACCCGGTGGGCATTCGAATCACGATGGCCCCGTCGGGTCTCTCGCTGGAGACAATGATTCTGCCGCTCGTCGAGAACTCCATCTACAACGGGCTTACGGAACTCGCCGGGGGAATGCCTGTGGACCTCGCGCCGCGATGCCTCCTTCCCGACACAATCCTCTCAATCCAGGGGCAGTTTCCGCACAGGCATGTCGTGGAGCTTTTCACGCAGATGTGGGATCACATCGAGCGGGACAAAGTTCTCACGGAGGAAGAAGAAGCCGCGCGGGAAAACGCGGAGACTGATCTGAAGAGAGCCTTTGGCAACGTTCTACCAGGTGTCGTGAAGGATGTGTCCGGCGCGCTCAGCACATTGGGACTGAGCGAGCTTGCCGAAGAGCTTTCCAGGGAGGTTGATGTCGAGGAATTGGAGGAAACTGCGGAGTCCGTGATGCCCATTCGCGTGAGAGGGTCGCTGAACTTCTGCGACGATCCCATGCTTTTCGGCATTCAGGCGGGCGAGCTCGGCGGCATGGGCGTTGGCCAGATGGGCGACTTCGGGTTTGTGGCAGGGGCGGCCGCGCTGGTGTTGAATTTTCCGGTCTATGGTTGCTTCGGTGTCGCGGACCCGGCAGCGGCGGAGCGTGTCCTATCGTACACTGCTGGCGTGCTCGCCTATCAGCCCTCGCAGGAAGGATGGGGCGAACCCCGCGTCACGCTCTACGAACTGGAAGAGTACCGCGGGCGAAAAATGCGCGTTATCGAGGCGGCTATCGGCCCGATTCGGCTGCGGGGATTCATCGCGATTGTCGGATACGAAGCGTATCTGACCCCGAGGCTCTCGCTCCTGAAGAGAATCATAGACCTCGCGGAAGAACCCGCTGCTACGCCACAACCAGATGCGCTAAAAGCCAATGTGGCTCTTCTCATCCGCCCGACGGCATGGGACAAAGTAAAGAGCGACTTCCAGTTAGCATGGGCCGCCTCCGCGAGAGAGGCCTGCCTTTCCAATTTTGACGAGCTGCAAGTCCTCTTCAAGTACTTCGCCGACATGGGCATCCCCATCGAAAAAATCGCAGAAAAAGCCGACGGGACACGCTACTTCTGCCCCGAAGGCGGCGAGTACCAATACGACTCCGCGAAAAACGTCGTCAAATGCACCATCCACGGAACCATCGAGAGTCCGCGCCAGCCGGAAAAAATGGGAGAGGAATCCACCTTCTCCCGCTTGATCAACGGCATAGACCAAATCGCCGTCTCCCTCGCCTTCGAAGGCCAGGGCGTCCGAACGCGGGTGAACATGACGTTCAAGGACAACTACAGCCCGTTCGGACCGTAGCTGGGCGCTCGACGGACTGCAAGGGTGATGTAATAACATGAGAATGTGTATCCGAGTACGGAGGAGAGAAGGTAATGAAAGAGAAAACAGGGCAACGCTTCGACGATCTGGTCGCCCAAGGGGAGAAGCTCATCAGTGAGACCCCAAGAGACGGAAATGGTCCGCAGACTTTCATTCCCGACGAGAGGCTCCCGGAATATCAGTCCTGGGTCTCATCCGCGGCGAACCTTCTTAGAGTCGTCTGCCCGCGGGACAGCCACTACGTTGACCAGTGTAAGCGCGTTGAGGAGGGCATGCCCGCTGGCGCGGGGGTGCTTTCCAGCGTGTTTCTGAAGATGCTTGGCGTGCTACGTTCTGCTCGGGAGGAGTGGGCGGCCGGGATGTTGACGCGGATCGAGTACATAGTTGCAGCCGCTACGTTTGACGATTTTCTCGACCACGCGGCGGATTACCACAAGGCGAACAAGAAGATTGAGGCGTCGGTGTTGGCAAGTGCGGTGCTTGAGGACACCGTCAAGAAAATCGCCTTGAAGAACTCGGTCAACGAAAAGCGGAGCCTTGATCCGATAATCGACGACCTCGCGGCAGTGGGCGTGTTTACTCCTGTCAAGGCCAAGCGAGTCAAGGCTTATGCGGGAACTCGAAATAAGGCGGATCACGCGGAGTGGGATGCCTTCGACATAAAGGACGTCGGCGAGATGATAAATGGTGTTCGGGAGCTCATAGAGGAGTTCCTGTGATTCCTCTGTTGGGGCGAGCCGACGCCCTTTGATAGCTCCGTGGCGGGGCTATCATGCTCGTCTGCTGCCGTTTTCATGCGCCCCGGGCTTCCCGTCGAATTTCTCGCCGCCGGGCTTCAGCCGGCGCCCCTTTAGACACGGGCTTCAGTCCGTGGTGCCCTGATGCTGACGCTTTCTGCCTGAGCGGGCTTCAGCCCGGCTTCTCGATGGATGGATTCATCCATACCAGCCAATACGTAAGCACACCCGGGGATACGTCCGACTTGACGCGCGCCGCGCTCTTCCTTGCGCTCGGTTGGACTCTCGATCATGATGGGTGACTCTGTCGCGGCACCCTGGCACTGAATTGTCTTAGCACTGTGTTTCATAAATCCACCCACGTATTCACGGATGAATCCAGATGGTCGAGAAGCCCGGCTAAAGCCGGCTGCGGCCAACAAGGTTCGCTTCCCCCATACCACCGCCTGAAGACGGTGGCTAAAAGAGGATGCCGGCTGAAGCCCGGCAAGGCAGGGCGGCCTTTGGCCTGAGTCGTGGCGATCCGGACCGTCGTGACCGATACGTGACTGGATTTGCGAAAGTCTGCACTTAGGCGCCGCGGGCGATACGAACGCCGCGGCAACGTGGTGCTACTCTGCCTCCCCGTATCCCCTTTCCGAAGAGGCTTGACAGCGCACGCGATGCGGTGGTACGCATTGGCTTGTCAGCGCGCGCGGGAACCGCAGCGGGTGCGATTCGCGCGCGAGGAGTCAACCCCCACTGAGGGTACAGAGTCTTGACTTGTTTTGGAAGACATCTCGGATATATCTCGTTGTTAGTTCTGCTTGGCGTCTCGTGCATCTGGCAGGAGCCGGTGTTTCGCGGTATTCTGGTTGAGGAGCCGGTTCGTGAGGTCGTCGAGCCACAGCCCGCCATAGCAGAAGAGTGGATTCTCTCGCAGGTTTTGCAGAGGCTTCCCGAAATCTTAGAGGACCCCGCCGTTCATGCCGTCGCCGACAAGGAGTTGGTTTCGCATCGGGAAACGTGGGGCGAAGAAACTCCCTTTCTGGACGTCTTCTATGGCGATTATGCGGTGCGGCTGCCTGTTGCCGAGATTGAACGTTACCCCCGAGACGCCATGGTGGACCAATTGCAGATGGACTTGTTCGGACCGGTCGAGCTGAAGAGCGGCTGGCTGGTGTGGCTCGGCGACGTCGAGCGAGCCGACGCTATATCCTACGACCTGCGCCTCGCCGTTCGGGACACCTGCAATCAGTTGTCCTCCACCGGAGACAAGGCGCGCGACAGCGCGGTTCGCCGCTTCTGCGACGATTTCCGCAAGAGGTTCGTGTTTGAGAACGACCTCGGGCTTTACCGGCAGCTCTGGCATTCGCCATTTGATGTGGAGGACCCGCTCTCGCTCGGAGCCGGGGAAGTTCTCGCGACGTTTTTCCTTGCCGATCTGAAGAGGCTGATCGCCCCGGCCGGCGCCCTTGAACGCGTCGTCGAAGTGCAGACCTCCTCGATGGCCAGCTTCGAGTTCGGGGATGAGACGACGCCGGAAGGCTACTCCGTTCAGCTCTTCGACGACCGTAACCGCATCACGGTTCTATTCCTGCCGCCTGCAGAGGAAGGGGACTTACTCGACGACGGATTTCGCGGCAAGGCGCTCGCGTCTATCCGGCGCCATGGAAACTGGGTGCCGGGGAAGGAAATGATTGAGAAAGCGGAGAGTGTTCTTGCCTCGCAGGACGTTGAAAACGCGCGGCAGGTCGCCTATCTCCTGCTCTTCTCCTCCCTTCAATACCCGGACCACCGAACCCGCGCGGCGAGGATGCTGCTGAAAATGTTCACCGACGACGCCCCCGATGACACCGAGATCATCGAGCCTCTCCGGGCCCTCGCTGGAGAGGAGTCCTCGTGACAGGATGACAGGATGGTCAAGATGGCCCGTGCAGTGCAGAAACCGGGGGTGACCTTTAGGTCCCCTCTGCGTCCTCTGCGCTCTCTGCGGTGAATTGCCCTCCGGAACGTACGCGCTGCCGCAGAAGGCAAAAATGGCTTTGCGTTTCGCGACGGTGTGATATAATGGCGTTCCTTTTTGCGTCTGGCTGAACGTTGACGCACCACACGGACGCATGATCGCGGAGCGATTCAAACCCCGGACACACGCTACGGAAAGGTGTTTATGAGGAAGTTTTTGCCAGCGATTGGAGCGGTTGCGGTTGTTGTCGCGTTTACCGCCGTGCGCATAGGGCAAAGCGAGGGTCCGGCGCACGACTACGCCGGTTCAAAGAAATGCCGCATCTGCCACAACACGGAATCGAAGGGCAAGATGAACGATGTGTGGGCAAAGACGAACCACGCTCATGCCTACGAAAGGCTTCTGACCAAAGAAGCGAAGGAGGCTGCTAAGAAGCTCAGCATCGCGGAACCGGAGAAGAGCGGCGAGTGCCTCCGTTGCCATGCCACGGCTTACGGTTTTACGAAGAAGCCCGTCACGAAGGTCGTGAAAGTGGAAGAGGGCGTGGGGTGCGAGTCGTGCCACGGCCCCGGAAGCGACTATTCGAATCTTACAATTATGCCCGAGCGCGAGAAAGCCATCGCTACGGGGATGACTTACCCGGCGAAGGATGGATGCACGAAATGCCACAACGCGGAAAGCCCCACCTGGAATCCCGAGCGCTACACGGATAAGAACGGAAACAAGGTGGGGTTTGATTTCGAGGTGTTGTGGGAGATGATCAAGCACTCGATCCCCGAGAAGAAATAAAAGACCCGCGCAGGAAGTGACTATCGGAGAGAGATTCCGTGCCACAGGGAATCAGGTTCAAGGATATCCGGCATATCATTCACGCGGCGATCCTCATTGTCGTGGTGATGGTTGGTTTTCTGGTTGCCAGGGCGCTCACCGTCCCCAAGTCCTTCGGACAATACGGACACTATCGCGGAGACTCCATTCACGAGAACCAGGACCTTTCGGTGATTCTCGAGAACCCGGAGACCTGCCGGGAATGCCACGAGAGCGAGCTGAAACGCAAGCCCGACGAGCCGGCTATCTGGCCAGGCCTGGACGCCTGGCGAAAGGGAAAGCACGGGTCATTGACCTGCGCCAACTGCCACGGCAACCTCAAGGAGCACGTCGAGAGGCGAAGAAAGGACCCCACCTCTGAAACGTTCGTCGTCACCAAAGATAACCGGCCTCAGCTCTGCCTGTTGTGCCATCATGCGATAGTAGCCCGACCGAAGGTTCTGCCGATATTCGATCCGCTCCGAGAGGAGCACGCAAGCTACCTGGAGGTCTTGAAGGAGGAGCAGGAGGAGGTCATAGGCTGCAACACATGTCATCCAAGTTATCGGCCGCATGACCCGAAACTGTCGGAATAGGAAGATGAGAGTCAACCGCAGAGATTTCTTGAGATATGCGTGCTTAATAGTGCCGGCGGGGGTGGTCCCCCTTTCGCGGCGCCTGATAGGAGCAACCGCCGAGTCGTCAGCGAAACAGAAATACAGCCTCGAGGGGCACAAATACGCCTTCATCGTGGACTCCACACGGTGCATCGGCTGCGGCGAATGTGTGCGGTCATGCAATATGGAGAATAAGGTTCCGGAGGGCTTTGTCCGCACGTGGGTCGAGCGATACACAACCACGAAAAGCGGGAAGGTGATTGTGGACTCGACCTATGACGTCTGGCGGCAACGAAAAAAGGCGGAACGCTTCAACTTCGAGGAACTGAAATCCGTCCCCGCAGCGGACATCTCGAAAGCCTTTTTCCTACCGAAGCTCTGCAACCACTGCGCGAATCCGCCGTGTGTTCCGGTCTGTCCTGTTGGAGCGACGTACCAGTCGCCGGAGGGCGTGGTGCTGACGGACCCGAACTACTGTTTCGGCTGCGGCTACTGCATTCAAGCCTGTCCGTACGGCGTGCGCTTTAAGAATCCGATCACTCACACCGCAGACAAGTGCACGTGGTGCTATCACCGAATTGTGAAGGGACTCCTTCCCGCGTGCGTGGAGATTTGCCCGACCGGAGCCCGGCAGTTCGGCGACGCCGCTATCGCCGGTTCGCCAATCGCTCAGGTTCTCGAATCGGCGAAACTGCACGTGTTGAGAAAGGACTTCGGCACAAACCCGAAGGTCTATTACATCGAACTCAACCCGGAAGTGAGATAAATGGGACAGCTTTTCGGTTTCGTTTTTCCGGACGAGCGTATCTACTGGCAGATACCGATTGTCGTTTACCCTTTCCTGACCTGCATCGCTACGGGCACATTTTTCCTCTCGACCCTTGACCACCTTTTCAAGAACAAAGCTCTCAAGCCGGTCAGCAACTTCGCGTTGTTAGCGTCTATGGCGTTTGTCAGCTTCGCGAGTCTTCCTCTGCTCGTGCACCTGGGGCATCCGGAGCGGGCGTTCAACATCATGTTCACCCCGAGCATCCGTTCCGCGATGGCCACGTTCGGCTACATATATGGTTTCTATCTTGGCCTCGTTCTCCTCGAGGTATGGTTCGTCTTTCGCCCGCAGATTGTGGAGTTTGCTTTGGCCAGCAAAGGAGTCAAGCGGGCGTTTTACTCCATCTTGACCCTCGGTGTGAGAGAGGTCACGCCCGGCGCCTCGCGCATAGACCACGGCATCATCAAGCTCATCGCGTTCCTGCGAGTCCCCACCGCATGCGTTCTTAGCGGATACGTGGGACTGATTTTTGGGACCCTGGATGCCGTCCCGCTATGGTCGTGGCGACTTATGCCGTTGATCTTCCTGCTGTCGGCGGTGGCTGGCGGCATCGGTCTGATCACCGTGCTGTATGCTGTGGCGATGAAGGGAAAGGGCTGGAAACTGGACGCGCGCTGTGTCCGGAGCATGGCGGCATATTTGTTGGCCTTTCTGCTCCTGACCGGCCTCGTCCAGTTCATCAACTTCCTGCGAAGCAACTACGGCGACAACCCCGACTGGCAATTCGCCTTTCAAACCCTGAAAAGCGAGTTCGGGTTCAGCTTCATCGGCCTTCAGCTTATTGCTGGCTGGGTGGCGCCGGTTGTCCTGCTGCTCGCGCTCCTCCTGATGAAAATGAAGGACGGGCTTCGCAGCGCCCTAGCGGTGACCTCGTCAATCCTCGTTGTCGTTCACCTCTTCACATTCCTGTGGAATCTCGTCATCGGGGGGCAACTCGCCTCGCGAACGCTGCGCGGGTCGCTGAGCTTCCAGCCGGAACTCCTCGGCAAAGAAGGAATCCTCGTCTCAGCCGTCATCGCCATTTGCCCCCTCGTTCTCCTGTTCATCCTCACAAAAATCCTCCCTCCGTATCAGAAGAAGGTTGAGGCGGCAGGGTGATGCGGAACGCATCCCGGTCAGAGATAAATCGCGGGCGGTAGCTTGCCGTGGAAATGGGCAATCAGAGCGACGAGGAGGGCGGGAATCGTGTAGTCCACCGATTCGACCTGCACGTCCAGACCGACGTCTCTGGCTGCTGCCGCGGTGACGGGCCCGATGCAGGCAAATACGGTTCTCGGCCAGATTCGTTGCAGGTCGTCGCCTAAAATCTCCGCGAAATTCCGCACAGTCGAGGCACTCGTGAAAATCACGGCGTCAACATCCCCGTCAACAAGCATCTCGATGACGGAGCGGTCCGGCTCGGCTTTGATGGTTCGATAACAGGGCACGTCTGTCACTTCGGCGCCAAGCTCCGCGAGGGTGGACGGCAGCATATCGTCCGCGAGCATCGAGCGAGTCAACAGGACTTTTTTCCCCCGCAGATCGGCGGAGCGAAGGCACGCTTCGATAATTCCCTCGCTCGAAAACCGGGCCGGTTGCAGGTCGGGGACAAGTTGCCTTTTCCGAAGAGCTTCTGTCGTGTTCGGACCGATGGAGCAGATGCGAACTCCCCCGAGGCAACGCACGTCCTTGCCCAGCTCAAACGCTCGGTCGAGAACGGCTTCTACGCCGTTCACACTGGTGAACACAATCCAGTCGTACTTCGACAGACTCTCGATGGCTGCATCAAGTTCTTTATAATCTTCCAGCGGCTCAATCCGTATCGTCGGGAACTCAATCGGATCGCCGCCGAGCTTCTCGATCATCTCCGTCGTGGAACTCGCTTGCGTCGTCGCCCGCGTGACGACAATTCGCTTTCCGAAGAAAGGCTTTTTCTCGTACCAGGCGAGGTGCTTGCGCATCGTCACGACCTCCCCGACGATGGTGATCGCCGGCGACTGCACCTTTTCTCGATTCGCCACGGCGGCGATTTCTTCTAACCTTCCCTCGACGCATCGCTGCCACGGCATCGTTCCCCACTCAATCACAGCGGCGGGGGTGTTCGGGTCTCTCCCTTCCTTCACCAGCCGGGCGGCGATTTCCGGCAGATTCGCAACGCCCATAAGAAAAACCAGTGTGTCGGCGCCTGTCGAGAGTTTCTCCCAGGCAATGCTCGATGACGGCTTGTCGGTCGCCTCATTGCCGGTGATAAACGCGACCGTTGACGCCATTTTGCGGTGGGTCAGGGGAATTCCGGCGTATGCCGGAGCCGCAATCGCAGAGGTCACGCCCGGCACAACCTCAAACGGAATCCCCTTTTTCACGAGATATTCCGCCTCCTCGCCCCCTCTGCCGAAGATGAACGGGTCGCCGCCCTTGAGCCGACAGACCATTTTCCCTTCTGCCGCGGCTTTTGATAGGAGAGCGTTAATCTTATCCTGCGGGAGGGCGTGTTTCCCCGCGACCTTGCCGACGTAAACCTCCTCGGCGCCTGGTTTCAAGAAGCGAAGCAGGTAAGGATTGACGAGATGGTCGTAAACGACGAGGTCGGCTCGCTGGATGCAGTCGAGAGCCTTGACGGTGATGAGCGACAGGTCGCCCGGCCCCGCTCCGACCAGGTCAACCTTTCCTATCCCATGCTTGCCCGTTTTCTCCTCCTCAGCACCGGGGCACAGGGTCTCGTCGCTGTCAGAGGACAAATTCCCAGTCGTCTTTCGTCCCTTTCACTCGGTCTTTGCCAGGCCCGCGAATAAAAAACCGCCCGTCCGGGGTTTGGCCTGACTCGATCTCATATTTCACGTTTCCGTAGCGAATGTACTTCTGCTCTTCGCCAAGGAGGCCTTCCTCAGTCAGCTCACCAAGGCTTCTCGGCGCCCGCGCATTCATTCCCTCAAACAGCTTCACGGCGTTCTGAATTTCCAGCTTGCGGATGTTCACGGTCTGATCAATCAGAATGTTGGTCTGCGTCTTCCCCGTTGTGTAATCCGTGACCTGATGAATTTGGTCGTGGAGAGACTCCTTCTTCCCGGCATCTTCTGCCTCCTTGTCGTCGTGTGTTCGCTGCACCAACCAGACCACTACGATGGCTATCAGGATCAGAAAAACCAAGTACCGCATGTTCTATCCTCCAACTATTGGACGGGGCTCGCCCGAGGGACTTCACCTTGCCGACACCCCCATAGGATAGCACCATGAATAATCTGCGTCAACGCAGTTTCAGGTATAACCCAAAATCCGCCGGCCTGGTGCCTCATGGCGAGCCGACGCGCGGACGAGCCTGGTCAGCGTGTCCTATCTTCATCCAATGCACAGGGGCAGTGGGAGGTCTTGCCGAGACGGGGCTGCTGGAATAGACGCAGGTGTGTGCTTCCGAGGATGGCGCACGGCACCCGGAGATAATCGCGTCACTCGATAAAGCGGCCGGAGGGTTGTTCGAGACGCTTTTCATTCGCGCGGAACGATTGTCTCAAGCACTGAGATGAGAGTAGGAAGGTCGCTTTGAACGGTCGTCCAAACCTCATCCAAAACGATGCGGTCATACGCGTGGATTAGAAGATCCCGCATCCGGGCCATCTGCGGCCACGGAATCTGTGGAAATCTTTCGCGAACGTTTTGGGATAGGCGCTTGACAGCCTCGCCCATCACCTCAATGCATCGGATAACCGCGAACTGGCATTTACGGTCCGAAAGAAAATCGGCCTTGGTCATCCCCGCGGTGAAATGCCGCGCATGTCTCGCGTGGATCAGGATGTCGAGGAGATATGCCATGTCACGAGGCATAGACAACCTCCAGAGAGGAAAGTATGGCCTTTCGCCGGATGTAGTTCTCGCTCTTCTCCACCGCCTTCCTTGTCAGGAGGTCAACTTCCCGCCCGAAAATGGCTTTTAACTCGTCCGTCATTGATACCAGGTCGAAGAGAGTGCGCGCAAGCCCGGGTTTGAAGTCCACCAGAACGTCAACGTCGCTGTCAGGGCGACAATCATCGCGCAGGACCGAACCGAACAGCGAGAACTCGCGCACTCCCCATTTCTCACAGAAATCCACGATTTCCTTCTTTGGGAGTCTGATAGGTATTGTGGTCATCGGCTTCTCTCCGTTGGACGCCTAATGTTTAGCCACACATCGCGAATGCCGCCTCAGCCGCACGGCCTCCGAGGGGCGCCCTACTTCTGTTCCATGCTGCTATAATTCTATCACACTTCCCGGTGGCTTCACCGTAGGAAGCTGCTGTGTTATCCCCCAAAGAGGCACTCACGTGTGTCGTAATCCGTCAAGCCTCTTTCGGGTTGGGGCCCTCTAATGGTCAGCAGGAAGAGGCTCAATGCGGTAGAAACCTGTGGAACCAACGCGAGCGTTGGTATCCGTCCAACTCGTTTCGGCGCCCTGGGAGGCAACATCCGACTGGGCAACTGACCAGTTCGTCAAGTCCGGCGAGCGGTGGACGGCATAGCTGCGACTCGGGACGCTGCTCCAGAGAATCACGAACCCTTCCCCGCTAACCGAGATGTCCAGAACCCGAAGAAGAGAAGCTGGGTCAAGCGGGTCTGTTCCGGCGAGCAGTTCATGGATGTCAAGCATACCGTCGTTGTCGTCGTCCGGGTCCATGCTGTCGGAGAGGAGGTCGCCATCGGCATCCGGAGGCGTTGAGGCAGAGTCGAGGGGGTTGGCGCCTTCCGCGATCTCGACATGGTCCGCGAAGCCGTCGCCGTCTATATCCGCGATGTCCGTAGAAGCGACAGCTAACTTATAGTCTCCGGTCTCGTTCCCTCTATAGCTGTTGGCGATGACGAAATAGGTTCCGGGAACGTTGAGCTGGATTTCCTCAAGCACAGCGTTGGTGTTCAGGGAAGCGGTATCGTCGAGCTCGGCGATGACTTGATAATACGGGTTGTAAACGAGCATGTAAACGTCGAAATCGTCCGAATACATTTTCATGCTGAGTGTTTGCCCCGCGTTCCCCTGGAACTGGTACGGGTCAAAGTAGCTGTCATCGGAGGGGAACTGAAGGTCGCCGCTCGCCAGGGCGCCGGAGACGATTTCCCCCAAAGGAATCAGGGGGTCGGAGGAGGTCAGGAGGAGGGCGTAGTCACCGGAGCTCAGGGCTGCCTGGTTGGCGGCGATGAGATAAGTGGCGTCCGCCGGAAGCGTGTAGGTGATGAGGGCATCCGTGCCGGGCCCGCTGTCGTCGTCCTCGGCAATAATCTCATCGAACTCATCGTAGAGGACGAGATAACAGTCCAGGGTGGCGGAACTCATCGAGATGGTGACCTGCTGCCCGATGTGGCCGGCGAAGGCATACTCGTCGTAGCGGGTCTCATCAAGCAGTGCGAGGTCGCCGTCGGTGAGGCGACCGGAGACCTCCACGCCATAGCGGAGCGAGGTGCTCTGAGGCGTTCCTTCCGCGAGGGAACCAGCGGCGAGGCTCAGCGTGTACTGCCCCGTATCTCCCTGGCTATAGGTATTGGCGAGGATACGATAGATGCCGGCATAAGGGATTCTGAGGACGATCTGGGCGTTGGTGCTTCCATCGGCGAGGTCATCGCCGTGTACGACGCTGTCGAAGTAAGGGTCCTGGAGAATCAGGTACGCGTCGAAGTCCGGGGACGTCATGGTGATTTTGACGAGCTGGCCCGCTACCCCCTCGAAGGTGTACTGGTCAAAGTACGATCCGTCGGGCATGGTCAGGTCGCCAGAGGCCAGTGCCCCATTCCTCACGTTTCCGATTTTCAGCAGAGAAGGCGACACGATGCCTCGATCCGCAAAGGCGTCCGCGATGGCGTCGGTGTGGGCTCCCCCGTACACGGCTTCGTCCGCGAGGAGAAGGGCCTCCAGCCCTTCGCTGAACTGAGACGAACTGTCAAGGTAGTACATGCCCTCGAGGATGAGCTTGTCGGCGACTTCCCTCCCGAGAACACCTCTCATATGCCATAGCGCGGAAGACCAGATTTCGCCGTCGTCGTGGCTTTCTCCGGTGAAGTCTCGCGGGTAAACCTTGTTGGAATCCACCCGGCGAACGCCAATGGGAACGCTGGCGATGCCGTCCCATTGAGCAAAGGTCTCTGGCATGAAATCGTGTGAAGCGAAGAAGCTCGCGGCGAAGTAATCGGCGGTCCCCTCGTTCATCGCGTCGCGCTCGGCACTGTATGTCGGCTCGCCAACAATCTCGTAAATGACAGCATGAAAGTACTCGTGAATCACGAGATAGCCGTCCTCTCCGTCGTCAACCCCGCCGTTGCCGAAGAAAATGCCGCTGATGAGCGGGCTGTACCACGAGTTGTCGTCGTCGCTGGCGTGGGCGTCCGCGAGAACCTGCCGGACCTCCAGAGGAAAAGCGAGTCCATCCCGAAGGTACTTCCGGAACTCCTGGATGTGATAGTAAATCATCACTTCCTCGAAGCCGTCCTGCGAGCGGTCGTAGCGGAAATCGAGGCTCGGCGAGAAGGTGCGGGAAGCCATGAGTCCCGTGTCCACGTAAGGGCCGCGGAGATAGCCGGTGTCGTCGAGGTCTTCGAGTACAACTTCCGTATAGGCGTTCTGGGGCACGGCCGCGGCGCCATCGTTCTGGTCGGAAAGGCTCGTTGTCCGCAGGGACACAACGGGATTGGGATCGAAAACCTTCGCCGCACCGGTGGCGAACTCACGGATGTCCCTGACGGAAAGAACGGTTCCTTCCTGGGCATGAACCATGACAACCCAGTCACCGCAGGGCTGCCATGTGGGAATGGACACCTTCCAGGCGAGGATGCCCTGAGAAGGTTCCGGAAGAACGACCAATTCGGCAGCGATTTGTCCCCGCAGCGGTGCCGCCACGTTGAGATGTCCGCGCGAGATGTCAATCGCCTCTTCGCGCGATACACGGGGAACCATGTCAGGGGAGAGGTCTGCGGCAATCCGGCTCTCCACGGCGTGGATTCGCCCGTCTTTGAGGAGATGCACGCTGACTTTCCCTCCTTCGACGGGAATGCCATCGTAGAGCTGCTCGAAGGACACGTGATGCCCGCCGAGACTCTTCAACGATTTCGAGAGGCGAACGTCCGAGAGGTCGCTTTCGAGAGCGAAGAGCTTATGATGTTGTTTCAGGAATTTCCGGGCGACGGCATCCGGCTCGTCTGTCGTTTTGTCTCCGAGAGGCCCCTTGAGCGTGACCCATCCCCCACGGGCGCTCGTCCGGGAGACCCCGATGTCCTTCCCTTCACCTCTGCGCAACGCCTCTACAGCCGACCGAAAGCGAGCATCATTGGACGATGGAACTGCTTTCGCTGTGAGGCCCTTTGGAGAACTCGCCTCGAGGCGCTTCTCCACAAGTGCCGGGTATTCTCCGCTCGAAACGGAGCGTGTTTCCGAACCCTTCGCGCGAACCTTCGCTGCGAAAATGGATTTCTCCTGGGCAAAACTGCCCGCTGACAAAATCGCGGCAGCCGCGCCGCAGATGAGCAGGCAGAAAATCATTCTTATTCGCATTACTCCATCCTGTTTTTTTGTTGCTGGGAACCGTGGCGCCTCGGCATGAAGGGCGAAACCATCTTCGTAACGCCACATCGGCGTTCCTTGTTCCAATGCAATATACCACAGCCCCCGCACTGGCGGCACAAAAAGCCGTTGACTATGGCAATGCCTCTGTGCCTGGCGGAGGCGCACATGCCACCTGGACACAGGGCGCCGACAGGTTTTGAGGTGGCATGGGCATCTTGCCCATGACTCACGGTCTAAGAGCCGGTGCCACTTCCGCTCGTTCACGTATAAACCCCCACGCCGGGCTTTAGCCGGCGCCTTCGCCTTAGCCACCGGATCATGGTCATCAACAATCTAAGTTGGCCCGGAGAGGGGACGGTACGTCCTTCGCAACGTGGGGCCAGGCCGGCAAAAGACCTCACCACGAAGGGCACGAAGGACACGAAGGACGGTAGCGCAGTCCTGCGGCTGGCGCGAGTGCACTTCCTCGGGCGGCGGAGGCGAATGGACGATGCGCGGTAGCCGCGCTGCCGCTCCGAAATGCTGAGCCAAGCCCCAGCACTCCACGGCTGGGAAATTTTTGGAGTGCGGTAGCCGTGCTACCGCCTTGCAGTTAGGGAGCGAAGCTCCCGCGTTTCGACGCCTTCGACAAGAGTGCAGGGACCTGTGGCAAACCTGGTCGTGTTCAGGTAATTCATTGATGAGCACCAGCCCGTGGAACTGCGATGTCGCAGGTTCCTGCTGAGCAGGCTTTAGTCCCGCCGTGGCGGGACTTCTCGATGAAGGGAATTCATCCCCTGGCCGGCTATGCCAGCCGTGACGGGAGTGTGGTGCATTCTCTTACATCTCAACAACGCCGGGGCGCCAACACAGGCAGGCATACCCCTCCTGCGCAGCCACGCCCCTTTTTCTCCATTGCCCGCAAGGGTTATCTATGCTAATGATATTGTGTCGGGATGAGACGTTTCCCTGATAACCTGAGTTGGATAGCGAAGGGTTGATGTGAACCTGCGCCCCGAAGGGGGAACGATGAAAAGGTCGCGTCTGCTTATCGGGATAGCGATTGTTTGCGTGGCGGGTATCGCTGTCTTTCAGTTCGTCCGACACCGGGGAGACAAGCAGCCTTCCGGCGACACGCCGACCCGCGAACCGAGGACGCATCCGCAGCATAAGATTGTCCAGCCCACCGAACATCCCCAGCCTGTCGGCCTCCACGGAACAGTCATTGACGCACAGGGGAACCCGATGTCCGGTGTTCTCATCGAGGCGGGCGTGTTCGAGGGCAAATCGCCAGACTCTCTGAACCGGAAGGTATTCGCGCTGAGCACGGTAACAGATGTCAAGGGTGAGTTTCTGTTTCCGGATAAGAGTGCGTTCTCTCTTGCCAGGGATTTGCTGGCATCGGGACAAACAAACCTGGTTGGGGGTTCAACACCTTTCCAGGCTTCGCTGGTTGCATCGAAGGATGGGTACGTCGCGGTGAAGTGTCCAGTCGATTTTGAATTCCCTAACAACCCTCACCAGGTCATGTTGAAGACGTCTCCGGTACTGACTGGGACCGTCGTATGGAAGGAAAACCAACTGCCCATCCCCCGAGTCAAGGTCGTCTGCGAACCGAGGAGAGATCTCTGCTACCCGGCTGAGGTGCTGGGCGAAACCGACGAGAGTGGTTCCTTTACGCTACAGGTTCCCGCGGAGGGGCTTGCAACGGTCAGCTTAAGATTCTACGGCGATTGGGCATACTTGCTCGTCACTCTTGTGCCAGGGAAGAACATCTCTGGCATTATCTTAGAGGCTGACCTCGGATCAACCAGTCTGATCGAGGGGAGGGTTACGAATACCGCGGGAGAACCTGTAGCCGAGGCCTGTGTCCGGCTATCGACGGATAAAGCTGTCGGGGATCCTGTGGTATCAGGGAAAGAGGGGATGTATCGGCTGAGCGTCCCAACAGATTGGCCTTACCAGAGTTACTTCCTGGAGGATTGGCCGGACAAGCCGGAGATAGTCGTGGGAGGAGGGTGGGTAAGACCCACGCATTGGTCAGATGATAGGAATTGGCCGTCTCAGTGGAGCCCACCCTTGAATGCTCCGCCAGAGCGTTTGGTCGTCTTTCACACAGACTATGAGATAGCGGTTGTCGAGGTCCCGTTGCTCGGAATTGGACAATATCGCCAGCACGTAGATGTTGTGCTTCACAGGGGACCAAGGGTCTCCGGCATAGTTCTTGATGACAACGCGAACATCCTTGAGGGAGCGAAGATTGAAATCAGAACTGACCCAGAACCAGGCCCGGTACTGATCAAGAATGATAACGTGTTCCTTAGGCAACGAGAGATAGTCACAGATGACGCCGGCGGATTTGAGATACCTTTTCTGCCAGCGGGAACTTACGAGCTAATGGCCTCCTACGAAAACTGTGACTCTTCAACGAAGCTGCTTCGGCTTGGACCCGATGAGGTTGTGGAGGATTTTGATTTCATTTTGCAGCGACGGACAGCCTTTATCCGTGGAAAAGTGTTCGATCAGTTCGGTAGGCCTTGGCCGCATGGGACGGTCAAGGCCGACAGCGGGCCTTATTTTGGGGCGGCCGCGGAGTACGGGAGCGGCGCCTGGAGCGGCAAGGTCGTAAAGAGGGGCAGGGTTGCGGAGATAAAGGAGGACGGGAGTTATGAGCTCACAGGATTGTTGCCGGGCAAATACAATCTTTGGGTTGACGTTTCCAGGGAGTTTCGGAGGCCTGAGGGAATTCTGCATGTGTCTTCACTCAGGGGTGTGCCGACCAACACGGAGGGGGCAAATATGACCGTCACGGAGTTGCCCGCCGGAGCACTCCGGGTGCGGGTAGTTGACCAAGGAGGTCAACCGGTCCCAGAGTTCCGCCTGACCTGTTGCCCACTGCAGCTGACCTACGGGGCAAATGGGATCTCACTCGAGCCCGTAATAGACGATGCCGTGACTCGTCGTCCTTCTGGGGGATTCTTGATGCGATTCAAAGCTGGCTCGAACTATGCTCTCGACTCGAAGTATTCGGGCATCCTTTTGCTGAGCAAGGATGTTGTTTCGGATTCTGGTGAGTTCGTTGTGGAAAGAGTCGCCCCTGGGAGTTATTTTGTGTCGGTCAATGGCAAGAGACATGCCGAGGTTTTCCGGGAAGTAGGGGTCGAGCCCGGGAGACAGGGTGAGGCGTTTTTCCAGCTCGAGTCTCTGGTGACCCTCGAAGGAGTCGTAGTGGATCCGCAAGGCAATGCTTTGGAAGGGATTACGGTCAGCGCGATGAGGATGAAGGATGTGCTAAACTCTACGGACCGTATTAGGATAGGGCGTGATCTTTCCGACTGGGAGGACTTGTATGGCCGCAAGAAGACCAAGACTATGCAGGACGGGTCGTTCATCTTGCAGGACATGGAGCCAACAGAGTATCGGGTGACAGCCACCGGGCCTGGACAGCGAAGCGCCTTCGTTGATGTCACGATTGAAGATAAGAAAACGAACTTCGTCCACATCGTCTTTGCATATGGTTCGAGTCAGATCGAAGGATATATCGTTGAGGCAAGCGGAGTTGCGACACGGGAAGCTGAGGTATTGCTGCAGGGTGACGGTTCGAGCTCCCGGACGCGGACCGATGCGGAAGGACATTACCGTTTCATTGACTTGTCTGCTGGAAAGTACTTGGTGAAAGCGCGCATCGCAGGTGGGGGCAGCCAATACTACCGTGGCCGAGAAGTCGAGCTCACGGAGGGAGAGCGAGCGAGAGTCGACATCCTGGGGCGCGGTGCCGGAAAGATCGAAGGGACAATTTCGCTCGGAGGAGAGGCAGCCAGAGCCTTAAGTTGGCTTGAGGCTGGCTCTCTCTCGGCGGTGGGTCCCCATTTTGCTGGCTACGAAGTCAAGCTGGTGCTGAGGGAAGCGAACAATTCAATGTTCAGCGAAACAGTGGAGATGCCGGTGCCAGCAGATGGTGCGTTCACGTTTGCGGAAAGTCCGGCGGGAGACTTCGATGTTTTTGCATACTGCGTGATGAGGGTTAGTCCCGAGCCGATGCCCATCGATCTAATCGCCAGCCACCTTTACATGCGGCCTTACTATACCAAGTTCGTCTCGAACTCCGAGACCGTTCGGATAGCTTCGGACTCAACAACTGGGATTCATCTCACGATTGAGCGGGCTTGTACTCGTCATTACCCCATTCCTGACCCGAGCACTATTGAGAAGTGGCGCCGGTGGTTTTAGGTTCTTCTCCGTTGTAGTGCTGACACGCCAGGTGGTGGTCATCTGCAGGAGTCCGGGAAAATGCGCTTGGGGTGGCAGCAATTCCTGAATCGTTCGCGCTATATATACGTCAGCCACCCGTGGGTGTCCTCGATCTCGCCCTGGACGATGCCGAAGAAGTACTTCTGAATTTGTGCTCTGGTTCAGGGTGAACACACAGGGCGATTGGTTGTCCTTTTCTCCATTGCCCGCAAGGGTTATCTATGCTAATGATATTGTGCCGGGATGAGACGTTTCCCTGATAACCTGAGTTGGATAGCGAAGGGTTGATGTGAACCTGCGCCCCGAAGGGGGACCGATGAAAAGGTCGCGTCTGCTTATCGGGATAGCGATTGTTTGCGTGGCGGGTATCGCTGTCTTTCAGTTCGTCCGAGACCGGGGAGACAAGCAGCCCTCCGACGACACGCCCAGCCACGAACCGAGGACGCATCCGCAGCATAAGATTCTCCAGCCCACCGAATCTCCCCAGCCTGCCGGCCTCCACGGAACGGTCATTGACGCACAGGGTAACCCGGTGTGCGATGTTCTCATCGAGGCGGGCGTGTTCGAGGGTGATGCCCCATCTCACCTAATTCGCAAGGTGTGCGTGCAGAGCACAACGACGGATTCTCGCGGCGAGTTCCGGTTTCCCGCAAAGGCCGTGTTCTCACTCAGCGAGGAACTCCAGGACTGGATCAAACCCAGCAACGAAAGACGACCGACAAGCCTGTACAGCCTGCTCATCGCGTCGAAGGAAGGATACGTCGCAGAGAGGTGTCCGGCTGAATTTGAATCAGTGACGGGACCTCAGAAAATCGTCTTGAGGAAAGCACCGGAGGTGAGTGGACTCGTCGTCTGGGAGGAAATTCAGCAACCTATCCCCGAAGCCAGGGTAGTAGTCGAACAACGGTTCAACCTGGGAATCAGCGGTTTTGATCTGTACCAGCCTCACACCGTGGCGGATAGAAGCGATGACGAGGGGCGTTTCAGCCTCGCGGTTCCCGCCGAAGGGGAGGCGGGAGTGTATGCGTCGGTAGATGCCGACGACAACCAATACTCGACTTCGTACGTCGCATTGGTGCCGGGAGAGAAAATCACGGACCTCGTCCTGACAGTCAAACTGGGCTCCACCACACTAATCAAAGGGAAAGTGCTGGATTCCGAAGGAAATCCGGTGTCCGGAGCTGAGGTGCGCTTATCCACGGACCAGCGTGTCGGCGAGCCAGTGAAGTCGCATGAGGACGGGACCTATCAGCTCATTGTGTCGAAGGAGTGGCCCTATCAGAACTACTTCTTGGATAATTGGCCCGACAAACCAAAGCTCAGCACGATCTACCACGGGCATAACTTGCACGTTGATGCTCAAGGCGAGAGCAGGATAGAGTTCCCCTATGGGAGATGGGACTGGGTCATCTGGACGCCCCCGGCACACGCGCCACCGGAGCGTCTGGTTGCATTTCATCCCGATTTTGAGATCGGCGTGTTTGAACTCCCATCCTTGGGCGTCGGACAGGTACGCCAGGGCGTGGATATTGTGCTTTATAAAGGGACGAAGGTATCGGGCAGGGTGTTGGACGAAAGCTCTGAACCCGCACAACAGGCCGAGATCGAAATGGAGTTGGACCCCAAAGTGAGTCCGGTTCTTATCAAGAACGATAACGAGTTCATCCAGTTGCGAAACTGGATCACTCCTGCCGAAGACGGTAGCTTTGAGATTCGCTTTCTCCGAGAAGGAAGCTATCAGTTGACCGCTTCCCAGGAAGACTGTGATCCTGAGACGAAGCGCCTTGAACTTCTCCCTCACCAGGTCGTGGAAGGATTCGATTTTGTACTCGTGAGAAAGACTGGCTTCATTCGGGGAAAAGTGCTCGACCAAAACGGCAATCCATGGCCACACGGGATAGTCAAGGCCGGTGTCGGTCGAGCGTTTGATTTCTTCATGAGTTGGTTGGCGAAAGGGTACACCGCGGAAATCAGAAAGGACGGCAGTTACGAGCTGTCTCGACTGCAAACCGGGAAATACAACATCTGGCTCGATGTCTCCAAGGATTATCCGGAGCCCGAAGGCATTCTCCAGGCGACTTCTCTCCGGGACGTCCCGACGGGAACGGAGGGGGCCAATATTACCGTGACGCAGCTACCAGCCGGTATGTTGCGAGTGCGTGTCATGGATCAAATGCAGCGACCCGTAGAGAGATTTCATATCGTTTGCTCGCCCTTGAAGCTAACCTATGGGAAAAGCGGCATCGTCACGGGGCCGATGAGAGAACTCAAAGTCAAGGACGAGTATAGGCGCTTGCATACGTACATCCGGGACGCGAAGTACTCGGGTGCTCTTTCATGCAGGCGTGACGTTGTCTCGGAATTGGGTGAATTCGTAGCCGAAAGGGTGGCGCCGGGAAGCTATTTCGTGTCGGTGAAGAGTGACAAACACGGCGAGAAATTCGCCGAGGTCAAAATCGAGGCCGGCGGAGAGACCGAGGTGACCTTTGAACTGGAATCTCTTGGCTCTCTGGAAGGTAGAGTAGTTGACAGCCGAGGGCAACCGATCGAAGGGATTGCGGTCAGGGCAACGAAGACGAAGGAAGTTCCGGCAAGCACCGAATACCAGGATGCGTGGATGTGGGAGTACAAATATTATGTGGGTTCGCGGGTCGCGTCAGGCGCGGACGGGGGGTTCGTCTTAGAGAACCTCGAGCAAACACGCTACCGAATAACCGCCGAGAACCGGAAGGAACGGCGGAGCGTCTATGCTGACGTGACCATAGGGCCGAATGGCAACAAGTTCCTCGAGCTCGTCTTTGAAAACGGCTCAAGCGCGATTGAGGGGTACGTTTACGGCAAGAATGGGGGGCCGCTATCGAAAACAGGAGTTGTCCTTGAGGGGAGGGCACTGAAAACTGCCACGTCCACCGATGAAGGGGGCCATTATCGTTTCACGGATTTGGCCCCAGGGAAGTACTTGGCGAGAGCGGAGGTTGGAGGCATACTCAGCTTCCACTACCGGGGACGAAGAGTCGAGTTGGCGGAAGGTGAGCGAGCATCCGTTGACATTGTTGACTGGGGGGATGGAGGGATTGAGGGCAGTGTGTCGCTGGCGGGTGACGCGGCGGCCGCGGCGGCCTGGTACACATCCGGCCGCCCCTGGCTCGAGGAGTATAAGACGAGACTCGTGCTGAGGGAGCTGGGAAGTTCCGAGACTCTCGGCGGCCAAGAAATGATTCTGCCCGTGGCCAGCACCTTTGACTTGAGCAACATTCCGGCGGGAGCCTATGAAATACATGCGTACAGTCTGATAGGGGTGACGCCAGAGCCGCTGCTTCCAGGCCCCGATACGGCCTTCCGATCTTGCCTTGTAAAATTCGTCTCTGAAACGAAGACCATCCGGGTAGTCTCGGGCTCAAAGGCTTCCATCCATCTTACGATGTCTGACGCCGCCACACCTCATTACCCTATTCCGGACCCCGGTACATGCGACATCTGGGTGCCCGCCGAACAGTGATGCCTTGAACCACGTGCTGAGAACGCAACCGGACACAGTAGTGACCGCAGCCTGACCCCGAGCTAAATGTACGTCAGCCAGGCGTGGGTGTCTTCGATCTCGCCCTGGACGATGCCGAAGAAGTGCTTTTGAATCTGCGTGGTTATCGGCCCGCGTTTGCCGTCGCCGATGGGGATTTTGTCAACGGCGGTCACGGGTGTGATTTCCGCCGCCGTGCCGGAAAAGAAGATTTCGTCGGCGATGTAGAGAGCCTCTCGCGGGAGAAGATGCTGCTCGATGCGGATGCTGAGGTCTTTGGCAATCACGAAGACGCAGTGCCGCGTCATCCCCGCTAAGATCGAGGCGCTCGTCGGCGGTGTGAAGATAACACCGTTTCTGACAATGAAGATGTTCTCCGCGGAGCCTTCGCAGACGTAGCCAAAAACGTCCAGCACGATCGCTTCGTCAAAACCTTCTTGGACCGCTTCCATCTTGGCAAGCTGGGCGTTGAGGTAGTTGCCTCCGGCTTTGGCGAGAGAGGGGATCGTGTTCGGGGCAGACTTGTTCCAGGAGGAAACTTTCGCCGATGCGCCCTTCTCCAGCGCCTCGTCGCCGAGATATTTGCCCCAATCCCAGGCGGCTATGGCGACGTGAACGGGGTTGCTCAAGGGATTCACACCCATATTCCCGTAGCCACGGAAGGCGAATGGACGGACGTAGCATTCCTCCAACTTGTTGACGCGAACGGTCTCAAGGATTGCCTGGCAAAGCTCATCAGGGCTGAACGGCAGAGGCATGCGATAAATCTTAGCCGAGTCGAAGAGGCGATCCACATGATCCGCGACCCGGAAAATCGCGGAGCCCTTCTTCGTCTTGTAGCATCGCATACTTTCGAAGACCGACGACCCGTAGTGAATCACGTGCGAAAGGACATGGGTCGTCGCGTTGTTCCAGTCCACGAATTTCCCGTCGTACCAGATTTTTCCCTGACCGAGCGTCATCGTCATTCTCCTCGATTACAAGCCCAAAACGGCCGCTCGTGAGACGCCGAACGGCCGGTTCTTATCTCCGGGCTGCGACCGCGTGCGGCTACATCTAAGCGGTGGACCTCGACCGTGCAGACCGAAAAGGATGCCATCCACTCTTTCGTACCGCTGCCGTCCCGGCGGCTGTCCTGGGAGCGTCTCGCTCCCAGA
>JAUYEE010000248.1 GCA_030691545.1 bacterium
TGTGAACACGGTGATCGGCGTATCTCCAGATTGGAGAAGAATGGTGGTAAGAAGACGCTCGCGGACAGTTATCAGGGCAAGCGCCTCAATAGCCCAAACGATGCCGCCGTCAAGTCCAACGGTGATATTTATTTCACAGACCCTCCCTATGGCTTACCGCAGGGATACGAGGACCCAAGGCGAGAACTTGACTTCTGTGGCGTCTTCCGTCTTTCAACCTCCGGAGAATTGGCCCTGCTTACTAAAGAAATGATCAGGCCGAATGGTATTGCTTTCTCACCCGACGAGAAGGTCCTGTATGTCGCGCAATCGGACGGCATGAATCCCATTATAAGAGCCTTCCCGGTCAACTCAGACGGCACCCTGGGCATCGGCAGGGTTCTGTACGACTTCACGAGTTTGATGGGCAAGTATCCCGGTGGGCCTGACGGCCTGAAGGTTGATGAACAAGGGAATCTGTTCGCCACCGGTCCCGGAGGAGTGCACATTATCACGCCGGAGGGTGATGCTCTTGGTCGAATACATACCGGCAAACGAACATCCAATTGTGCCTGGGGCAACGACGGTTCGGTCCTCTATATGACCACCGATGACTGTTTGACCCGAGTCAAGACTGAAACGAAGGGTGCTCGCTGCAAACTCATGTGATACTCACTGGCAACCCTGGGCTTAGCTCTGGGCCTCCAAGGGTTTTCCTTGGTCTATGCTTTTGGCGGCGCATCCCTATAACCTGGCCGAGCGGTATATCCTCGTCGGCGGTGATCAAAGTCATTGGCGAACAGCGCAGGACATATTCAGAGGGCGCACGTACAATCCCGTTTTTTGGAAGATCGTTGACTATGCATGGCTCGGCTTGCCGAGCGCCTGGAAACATCAGGCTCGACACAGGTTTCTCCGTGGCTGATTATCACAAGGTGAAAAGGAGCTGACTGGGACGCTGTTTTCCGAGCCAGCGCTGTTTCAAGCTCTGTGGAGTGGGAATATCGAGACAGGAGGAAGGAACATGGCCAAGAAGCGTGCATGCGGCTTAGAGAGAATGACAAAGAAGAAGGCACCTGCGAAGAAGACAACGAAAAAGAAGCAATTCTGCTCCGCCTTGATGCCTCACAAGCCTCCTGTGCGACGCAGGGGGTATGTCAAATGATCCTCGGGGGGATAGGGTTACGGCTGCACCCTTCCTTTATGCGTATCGGTGTGGGCCGGGACGGCTAAACGTGGTTGGTCCCTCGCGCCGTGTACCACATTTTCTGACCGATTCACAGACTCCAAGTTGCCTGTGTCATCTGGCTCTGTCCAAGTTCTGTGAGCAACACATCATCCATTGACAGTTTCCCGCACCTGGGGCAGACGATATCCTTTTCAAACACAGGCCGCATTTCGTCGTCCGACAACGATATCCTGCCAACATCGCAGTCGAATTCCTGCTTGCACTTCCTGCATTCAAAATTGATGTTCTCGCCGCTACTCTCCCACTTCTTGACGGGTGATGTTTGATCGCGGCAGAGTGGCCCACGGGCCGCGAACGCCGCCACGTCCTGAAACTCCTGGTGTTTCGACCGCCAGGGCACGCCATAGAGCGCGATCTTCTGCCCCGACCGCGCCTGGTAAAGGTTCCGGTCAATGATGTGGCCCATCTTAGTCGGATCGCTCCCCGCCCGTCATGCGTCAGCCCTCACTCCAGCCAGCACGGGCTCACCGCGCGGCCGGGTCGGTCCATTGCTTCTGCGACCCCTCGATCCGCAACGGGCCGGCCACCTCGTGGCCATCGCGCAGGACAGCATACGCATCGGCACCGGGCACGCGGTCCCATCGCAACCTCGCCAGTCCTCCTGCCTTCGTGGCGCGCGACACTGCCGAACGACGACCCTGGGCGCCCACGGCAATGAGGGCATATTGATGCTTGCCCGAGCCATCGTCCTTCACCACGGTTGGTGCTGCGGGGGTTGGAATCGCCGCTTGCCGTATCTCGCCTCCCCAAAGCTGAAGCACCTCGCTGGGATAAGGCAATCCTTCGCCGCCAAAGCCCCCTCCACCAAGGGACATCATCCCCTGGCCTATCAGCGCATCCGTCAGCGGCTCGTCGTGTTGCGGCCGGTAGGTTTGAAAGCGTATCCGGCCGGGGTGGCTTCCGCCCGTCCACTTCTCGACGGGTAATTCGGACAGCTCAAGGCCCTCGCCCTGGATGATGGCCATTTGCCGCCACGCGCCATCGAGCCATACGTTCCAGGAAATGTGCCCCGGCGAGCCGCGCCTGCTGCCGTCCTTCTCGAGGGCGTGAAACCGGTCGTCGAACGGATCATCAATCTCTCCCTTGATCAGCCGGCTGCGGACCCACAGCCCGGCGGGCCCATCCCCCAGCGAACGTGCATAAATGCCGCGGGGAATCTGATGCGCTTCAAATCCCTTCTCCCAAGGCATCCCGGTGTCGGACACGATCAATTCCCTGGTCACGATCAGCCGTTCGACCGTGAGTTCCTTCGGCGGCTCGGGAGCGAGCTTCATCAGCGCGAACGTGGCGGCAACCGAGAGGGCGATGGTGAGGACGCGGTCATGCATGAGGTGATCCTTTCGTGGTGAGTGTTCCGGGCTTTCCTATTTTCATTCGCGCTTGTTTCGCACGGTGAAGCCTTCTGCTCGCAAGCGCGGGCCGCGCGTCTTGATCACGTCCCGCATGTACGGCGGTCAGCAGGATGAGGAGGCTGGCGGCGAGGGCCGGCCACGACGCAAAGGGTTTTTTGAACAGGGCGATCATTGTGACTCTCCTTTCTGCGCGTCGACGAACACGGAGGCGAGTGATCGCTGCCAGAAACGGATTCGCGCTCTGCAAATCAACGTTCGTGTTCATCTGGCAAGGTTCAAAACCACGGCCGCCGGGCGGCAATTCGCCCGACCGATTCTCTGGCCCACGAAAATGGCGGAGCCTTTGGGCACACGCCCATGATTCTCTGCTCCAGTTCTTTATTCCTTGTTCCGAATCGGCAGTCAAGCGTTTCCTGATTTTCTCTGTATCTCTTCTGCTAATCCGCTTGGAGTCTATCCAAAACCTCTGCGTTTCTTGCGGCGAAGGCACCGCTGAATAGTGAAAATAGCGAATTTGGAACTGCGGGAACTCTCGACCGAGAACACTGCGAGATATTCACTGCCGCCAGGGATATGCTATTTTTGGAAAAAGAAGCATGTCCGCCCCCACCAGACCAAGAAAGGAGAGTTCTATTATGACAAGGAAAAAGGGTATTACGCGGCGCACTTTCCTGAAGCAAACCACTGGCATAGCAGCAAGCTCCGCAGGGTTTGCCTCTGTCGTCTCCTCCTCCGCCATTGGCAACGACAAAGGAAAGGATGGACCAACCATGAAAATTGGTTTCCATACGGACGCTTTCAATTCGGCGTATTTCAGCTTCGAAGCCTGCCTGGAGTGGGCGAAAAAAAACGGATTGCATTACATCGAATGCGGCCTCATTGACGGGGTCAGTTGGATTCACGGGTTAGGCTACCAGCCACATGTAGCGTTATATGAAGACCCGATACTGCTCCGGCGGAAGATGGAGAAACATGGTCTGCGTTTCTCTCAGGTTGATGCCGCATATCCACTTTCTGGCAAGGATGGTCCTCTGCGTGGGGTGCCGTACGTAATGAAATCCATTCAGTGGGCAAATCTGGTTGGGTGCCCCTGCGTTGACACGACCGATGGCATGAAGAAGCCCGAAGGGCTCAGCGATAATGAAGCGATGGAACTCATGAAACGGAGTTACGAACAGATTCTTGAGGTGGCGGAGGCGCACAAGGTCACCGTGAACATCGAGCCGCACGGATATTTCACGACAAAACCGGAGATGATGGAGCGCATGCTTGGCTTTTGTGACAGCAAGTACCTCCGAATGAACATGGACACCGGAAACACCTTCATTGCAGGCCAGGACCCGGTGGCGTTTCTAAAAAGGTTCGTCGCCCGCGTGAGCCACGTGCACATAAAAGATGTGTCGGAATCATTGGCAGCGGCTGTCAGAGGGAAAAAGACGGGTATTGCCGTCAGTCATTGCGCCCTCGGCGGCGGTGTCAATGCCGATAACATCCGCCGCTGCCTGGAAGTGCTGCGAGATCACGGGTTCAGCGGCGTTCTCAGCATAGAATGCGAGGGACAGGGAGGGCCTTTGATCGAAACGTCGCTCCGGTGGCTGCGCGACACACTGAAAGAGCTGAGTATCTCCGTAGAGGAATAATATTAGCCGCCGGACAGCAAGTCCTTAGTCTCCGCCCCGGGCTTTTGCGTTTCCTTTGGGCAAACGGCGAACAGTCCTGCGGTTGTCCCTTCGGGCGGGGCACATCGGCTACGTGGGATTTGTCAGGGGGCGGCGCTTGCCTACGCCCACTCATGAATGGAACTCGAAAATGGTCTCCCTGTCGCGACCGAGAAATGAGGTCGGTCGTCCTTTCTGTCGGCGGGAAATCCTGAAGGTGACGTTCAGAAGCCCAGGTTCTCCCCCTCGTGAACTGCCAGACCGATCTGCTCCACGCCGCCGCACCGTCCGTTGCACCACAGCAGCCAGCGGTCGTCGTTCAGGATGGCAAAAGGCTTATAGACCGCGTCATGGTCCCACTGGTTGACGCCGGGGCGGATGATCGGGTTGTCGGGGTGACGCTGCCAGTTGGTTATGCCGTCGCGCGACCGAGCGAGCCCAATCTGTGCGTGATCAACGTCGCGGAACCCTATGTAGAACATAACGTGCCAGTCGCCGTGGCGGATCACCTGGCACGCGGTCACCTTGTGTTTTTCCCATAGGCTGTCGGGATTGGAGCGAAAGACCGGGTTCGCCTCGCGCTTTCTCCAGTTGCGGCCATCGGGGCTCGTCGCGTAGCCGATGGCGTCGGGCTCATACTGCTCTCCGCCGGAGTACCACATGCGATAAAGCTTGTCCTCCTCGTCCCAGATCACATGTGGGCACATCACTGCCACTTTCTCCCACGGCGCCTCGGGCGAAAGGACGGGCTTATCGCTCATCCGGGTCCAGGTTTTGCCATCCGTACTCGTCGCATAGCCAATCCAGGAATGGCCTTTCGCCTGGCCTGTAAACCACATGTGATAGACGTCTGAACGCTTCAGCACAACCGGCCGATTGATGTCATCTTCCCAACCCGTGGCCGGGTTCGGTCCGAGCACGATAACTGGGTCATTCCAGTGAACTCCGTCAATGCTCTCGACCAGCGCGATGCTTTTCTTCGGCCTCCAGGAAAACCACATCCGGAAGGTCTTGCCCTCCTTCAAAACGGAAACGTCGAAGCATGTGCCAAGCTTCCCGCCGAGGACTGGGTTGTGCTCGGACTTGACCCATCCTCCGCTTGTGTCGGCGCTTTTGGGTGCGCCCTCAAATGCCCTTTGTTCATCCTGACTTACCCCAGGCAGCGGGCCCCCGATCCCTGACTCGAGTTCAGCGACAATGCGTGGATTCGGTTTCTGGGAAACGCCGATTTCTTTGCCATCGACATACATGCGTAAACCGCTGCCCTTCTTATAGCGCTCGCCCGTTTTGTCATACAGGACTGTTATAACGCGGTTATGGTACAGCACGCCATCGAGGCAGAAATAGTCCCACTCCCCCTCCGGAACGAGCGGGTTGATTTCGATCCT
>JAUYEE010000252.1 GCA_030691545.1 bacterium
CCGAGGGCGAGACGCCCTCGGGACTGCCCCGCCTTGCGGGGCGGCGTTACCTGTACGAACTCTCCGCGTCAAATACAGGCGCACCCATTCGGGGCCATCATTGACAAGCATGGGAGCGGCCCGCATAATCGCGGCGAGTCCGAAGGAAAGGGCAACGTGAAGGAGGAGTCGCACGAATTGTGGCCTCAAAGGGTGTCACCCAGAATTCTGGAGAGAGGAGAAAATGCCAGAGAAGTTGAGAGGAAATCTTCTGGTCGGTCAGTCGGGAGGGCCGTCGCCGGTTGTGAACGCGAGTCTGTGTGGGGTCATTGAGGAGGCGATGCGGCATGAGGAGATCGAGGGGATCTACGGCGCCCGAAACGGTATCCAGGGGCTGCTGATGGAGCATCTTGTGGATTTGCGGCGCGAGAACCCGAGTACGATTGACGGGCTGCGCCGGACGCCGACGATGGCGCTGGGGTCCTGTCGTTACAAGGCGGCGGAAGAGGATTATGAGCGGCTTCTTGACATTCTCTCCCGGTACGACATTCGGTATTTCTTCTACATCGGCGGGAACGATTCGATGCACACGACCCACGAGATCGGGCGCATGGCTCGCGAGCGGGGGTATGAAATGCGGGTGATGGGCGTGCCGAAGACGATAGACAATGACCTGGCGTTCACGGACCACACGCCGGGCTATGGAAGCACTGCGCGGTTCGAGGCGATCGCGGCCCGCGACGTCGTTATGGACACGCTCTCGCTGCAATATACGGAAGTCATCAAGGTCATCGAGACGATGGGGCGCAACAGCGGTTGGGTCACCGCGGCAACGGCTCTCGCAGGGGAATATGCTCCCGATTTGATTTACCTCCCCGAGAAGCCTTTTGTCGTCGAGAAGTTCCTCCAAGATGTGGAAACCGCGTACAGGGAGAAGGGCTGGGTGGTGATCGCAGCGTGCGAGGGACTCAAGAAAGCTGACGGAAAGTACCTGGCGGCATTTCAGGCGGAGATGAATGTGGATGCCTTCGGACATCCGGAGTTGGGAGGGCTCGGTCAACACCTTGTGGACTTGATCGTGCAAAACTTGCGCCTGAAGACGCGGCTTGACAAACCGGGCACGATGCAGCGGTCATCGGGGATATGCATCTCGCCGGTGGACGCGGAGGAGGCGTACCTCGTCGGAAAGAAGGCTGTGGAAGCAGCGGTCGGGGGGACGACGGATAAGACGGTGACGCTCGTCCGGGAACCGGGCGAGGAATACCGATGCACGACGGGAGTGGTGGAGCTGGAAAAGGTCGCGAATGCGGAAAAGCTCATGCCGGGCGAGTTTGTGAACCAGGAGGGAAACGGCGTGACGAGCGCCTTCATCGAATATGCGCTGCCTCTGATCGGCGGGCCGCTTCCTGAATACGCGAAGCTGGAGAATTTCCCGATCGAGAAGAGATGAATGCGGTGGGATATACGCAAGCCATCAAGGTCATCGAGACCATGGGGGGCAATAGCGGATGGGTCACGGCCGCAGGGGCTCTGGCAGGGGAACATGCGCCAGACTTGATTCACGTTCGTGAGAAGCCGTTTGTTGTGCAGAACTTCCTTGGAGACGAGGTAGTTCGGTAAGAGGCAGTTGGGCACTGTCAGGGACCAAAGATGTCACGGTTTTGTATCCATGTAGCCTTTCAGGCGTCTCCGGCATCTGTATGTACGCGACATTGAGGAAGGCAAAAAGGGACAGCGATAGAAGCTCGCCGTTGTCGGCCTCTGAGCTGAGAGTTGCCACGCCGTGACACTTCAGCTTCTCAAGAAGGACTCTCACTCCCTTGATCTGAAAGCCGATCGGCTTGTCTGTCAGGGCAGAACGGTAAATTGTCAAAAGCCCGTCTATTCGGTCCGCAACGACCGCCTCGTTGACCGTCTGGTACTCAATGCAGTCGCCGTAGGGGTTATACCAGGGTTCAGGACGGAATCCTGGCTCTCCCGTAACGAAATCACTCAGGAAGTGCTTTTCCATACCAGACCTCCATACCGACTTTGCCAGTTTACAGGGGACATGGGGTCATCCTCTGCTACCCGCTCCGCACGACTTTGGTAAATCCGTATCCTTGAGTCGAGATACACGGCGAAAACAAGATTGTCTGGAAAGGGCGCCGTCACGTTTTCCGCAACGTACCAGCGCTCGGGCCGCCCTGTATAACACCAGCGCTCCTCGTCCCCGAACTCTCTGAGGACAGAAAATATACGCTGCGCATTCTCCAAAACATATTTAGCGGCTCGAAGATTCTCAAAGTCCACGGACCTGTATTTGTGATAGCGTTCAATCAGTCCGAGTGGAACTATTGCCGGGATTTTTGTGGCCTGCGGGTCCCTCGGATTGATAGTCAGTATCTCGAAGTCGCGCGCCTGGCCCAAACATCCTCCGATACAGTCTCAGTTCCGCTGTTGCGTGCAAGTTATCCCAACATATCGCGTGCCAAGCGTGCTTTGTCAAGTGTTTTTCTCTTTCACCTTTTTCAACGCCTGAATCTGTGGCTCGGTTTCCGCTGAGTCTGAGGGGCGGTTCTGTGTCATTTCTGGCGGCTGGAGCGGAGCTGCGCGCGGTAATGCCCGGTGCTGCCGTTGTGGGCACAATACTCACAGCACTGCCAAGCCGATTCCCAGAACCCGTGCTGCAATTCGCTTGAGCCAACCGCAATTGCCCGCAACCCGACGCCACTGGGCCGGGCTTGCGGGCGGTTGCCAGAGGAGGTCGCACTGGCTGCAGACTTCGATCTGGTTGTATTCGCGGTTGGCGAGGAGCCGGCGGACGAAGGTGAGGGTCCATCCGTTCCACATCTCCTCCAGCGTAGAATCGTGCACGTTGCCGAGAGGGTTGTCGTTGTACCAGCCCTGGGGACAGAGAGTTACCGAGCCGTCCCACAAGATGACCATCGTGTTCCAGATATAGGGGCAACCGTAGTAGGAGTTGCGGGGAGCCGGAGAAGGCTTGGGTGTCTCACCGACAGGCACCGCACCCGCCCAGTTGTGCGGCTTCTTGACCGCAAATCTGTCGAGAGGCAAGGAGCGGAAATTCCGTAGGAACCGCGCGGCGCTGCCTTCATCAACTGGAGCATCAGGAAGGTCAAGAGCTTCAATTGTGCAAGTGGGGTACTTCGCGCGGAGACCTCTTTTGATTTTCAGGAAAGCGACGATGTTTTCCACGACCTCGTCGAACCGGGCCCCGGCACGGATTCGCTCGTAGCTTTCGCGGTCGAGTCCGTCAACCGGGAAGGTGATGGACCGCAAGCCCGACTGAGTCAGTCGGAGCGAGAGTTCTTCGGTGAGGCGGGTGGCGTTTGTGCTGAGATGGGTTGCGATTCGCTTTTCGCCGGCGTATGCGATCATGGACACGAGGTTGGAGTTCGACAGCGGTTCGCCTCTGTGGCTAAGGTTTATCTCACAGACGAAGGAAGTGGACTGGTCAATGATTCGTTTGAATATGTCGAGGGTCATGTTGCCGGAGGGAAGCTTGACGGGGCCGCTGACCGGGCACATCGGGCAGCGGAGATCGCACAAACTGCTTGTCTCAACAATCAAGCGGTGGGGCAGGTGCGTGCAGCGGGCTACACCGGCTCTCTGAGCTTGCCGGGCTTTTCTCTCTGAGAGGAAGATGTTCAGGGGACTTCGCATTTAGCGATGCCTGCGCCTTTGACGCGGGTTTCGCGTGGATATCAAATCAGCCGTCTTTCCCCCTCCGTCGGGAGACCTCCTCGCCAATCCAGCGATACAACGCCGCCACTTTTCTGCGGTACGCACCCTCACTAAATTCCTTCTCGACGAAGCGCTTCGCGGCGCGGCCAATCTGGTTTGCGCGCGATGGATTCTCAAGAGGATGGATGATGCCATCGGCGAGGCCTCGCGGCGTGGGCGGACAGAGAAGCGCAATTTCCCGGGTCAGGAGCTGAGTGTGGACGGGGAGGTCGGTCGCCACAAGCGGTTTGCCCGAAGCGAGGTAGCTGTACACCTTCATGGGAAAGTTCGTCCCCCGGCAGCGAGGGGAAACGAGGACGTCGGCAAGGGACAAATAAACGCCCGCTTTTTCGGGCGGAACGAAGCCGGTGAAGCGGACGTGAGGCTCAACGCCGAAAGCGCGCGCCAGCCTCTTCTTTTCTCGCACCTCGGATTCGGAGCCGCCGACCATGATAAGAACGGATTCGGGTAGCCGCGTGACAACCTCCGCGAACGCCTGCAAGATGAGGTCCACTCCCTGGTACGGCTCGAAGTTGCCGATATAAACCACAGTCTTTTCGTTTTGCAGTGACAGCTTTTGCCGAAGCCGCAGTTCTTGTTCGGGGGAAAGTGCGTCGTGCCTGATAATCGGGGTGTCCTCAATCTGGAACACAGGCTTTCCCGGGGCAAGTTTAAGCACGTGTTCCGTGAGAGCGGGGCAAACCGGAACAAGGCAGTCGGATTTCCTTACCGCCCAAGCCTCGAGCGACTGAAGAAGAGGGGCAATGACTCGCCACAGTCTCCCGCGAGCAGCAAGTTGCTCGGTGAGAGAGGAGTCAACATCGTAGCAGACAATCGCTTTTCTCCGGGGGAAGGCGAGGAGGGCGAGAAAGATACCCTCCTCGACGCCGTGAATGACATCATATCGTTTTGACAGGAGCCGTTTCAGGACGGCGCCGTACAAGAGAGGGTCAAGGAGAAGTTTGAGAAAAGAGAAGCCGATGGGGATTCTCTTGAAGGGCAATCGCCAGGAGCGATAGATGGTTACGCCGGGGATGCGAACGTTCTGTCCTGCGTGGTATGTGACGAGGTCGGCGGTGTGACCGAGCTCGCCGAGGGCGCGCAGCATGTTCCTGACGGCAATCGGCGTGCCGCGGTTCTCAAAGAAAGGTTGTGGTGCAATGAAAAGGATTCTCATAGTTCAGCCAAGCCGGATTGCACGAGACGCCTCCTCGTCAAAGGGTGACCCGCAGCCGGGCGCGCCAGAAACGTGGAGCCACAGTGAGGCGCCACCCTGTACCAGAGAGCTCTGAGGCAATCAGCGTCGTCAGGATATAAAAAGGGGCTTGAAAAGGCAACAGAAGTGCCTTATAATAAAACACGCAGAGAGGAGTTGCGACGCAATGACATGGCAGGAGCACGAATACGAGTCCGAACCCGACGTTGCCCGCCCCCATTTCCGATTTGGCCCTCGCCTCACGCCCACGGTCAAGGTCCTGATCATTCTTAACGTCATCGTCTTTGTCCTTGAAGTCATTCTGGATCGCACGGGTTTCTTCTATTATCTCTCGGTTGTTCCGGCGATGGTTTTCCGGAAGCTGTTCCTGTGGCAGTTGGTCACGTACATGTTTCTGCACGGGGGAGTCCTGCACATCGTGTTCAACATGTTTGCCCTCTATATGTTCGGGTCGGACCTCGAGGCGCACCTGGGGAGACGGCGCTTTCTCCAACTGTATTTCATATCGGGGATTGGGGCGGGACTGTGCCACGCGGTGGCGAGTTGGGGATCGCCGATTCCCATGATAGGGGCGTCCGGGGCTGTGTTTGGGGTTCTGGTGGCGTTCGCGATGCTTTTCCCCGACCGGTACATCACACTTCTCGTATTCCTTTTCCCATTGACGTTGAAAGCGAAGCACCTGGTGCTGGGGTTCGCGGCTCTCGAGATTCTCTGGGTGATGTCGGCGTCAAGGAGTGGTGTGGCCCACTTCGCCCACCTCGGCGGACTGGTGTTCGGTTATGCTTTCATGAAGTGGAGGTACCGCCTGGCGCTTCCCTTCGCGTTTTCGCAGCGGTTCTCTGACAGCCTCAAGCGGCGATGGGGGTGGAGGAAACCAGCCCGATACAAGTACAAGCCGGTTGACGTGGAGGAGTTCATCAGCGAGGAAGTGGACCCGATTCTCGCAAAAATCTCGCGGGAGGGGATAGGGAGCTTGACGAGAAAGGAGAAGGAGATTCTGAAGAAGGCACGTTCTCAGATGAAGTGAGCAGGTTCGTATGGACGCGGAGATACTGCTGAAGATTCTCGAGGAAGGGTACGAGGACAGCTTTCTGACGCCGGTTTATGAGCTGAAGGAACTGCCCGGGGTGAAAGCGAGACTGGCTGCGCTGGTTCGGAAGTTCCGGGGCGAATTTCCGGAGAGCAGGGAGGTTTCCATTGTCCGGGCGCCGGGGAGGGTGAATCTTCTCGGCGAGCATACGGATTACTCCGGATTGCCCGTTCTGCCGATGGCTGTGCCGCGAGAGGTGCTGTGCTGCAGCAGCAGGAGGCGAGACAAGAGAGTCCTGGCGCGGAACGTTGATCCGAAGTATCCCCCGTTCGATTTCTTGGTCCGTCGTCGGGTATCGTTTTCGGAGCGCGGCCGCTGGGGAAATTATGTGAAAGCGGCGTTTCAGGGGCTAACGGACCATTCCTCGACCTCGTCGGGGCTGCCCGGTTTGGAGATGCTTTTTGACGGGAACATCCCGACGGGGGCGGGGCTGAGTTCGTCGTCGGCGTTGGTCGTTGCGACGGCTCTGGCGATTCTGAGTCATTCGCGCAAAAAGGTAGAGAGTCTGGAGCTGGCGGAGGTCATGGCGGTCGCCGAGCGATACGTGGGGACGCAGGGCGGCGGGATGGACCAGGCGGCTTCGCTCCTATCGGAACCCGGCAAAGCGCTGAAGATAGATTTCTTTCCCCTTCGTGCGGAGTCGGTGGACCTGGCGAAGGGATACAGTATTTTAGTGTGCAATTCGATGGTCGAGGCGGAAAAAACCGGCGCCGCGATGCAGGCGTACAACGGTCGGGCGCTGGAGTGCAAGCTGGCGACGGCAGTTCTCTCCCGAATCGCAGGGATAAACGGGGCGGGTCGCCTGGGGGATTTGTACCGGGAATTGGGAAGTGCCCAACTGCTTCGGCTGATCCGGTCGGAGCTAAACGAGGAACCGCACAGCCTCGAAGACATCGCTCGGTGCCTCGGTGTTCGTCCGGAGGAGGTGTCCGAGCGTTTCGGCCTTCAGGGAACTTCCACAGGCGAGGATATCTCAAAGAAGTCCTTTCGGCTGAAAGCGAGGGCGGTGCACGTGGTCAGCGAGGCGGCGCGCGTCGAGGACGGGGCAATTATCATGAGAAAGGGAGATGCCGATGCGTTTGGCGCCGTAATGAACGCTTCACACGCCAGTTGTCGGAACAATTTTGAAGTCAGTTGCCCGGAACTGGACCTCCTGACGGACCTGGCGCGAGAGAATGGGGCAGTTGGGGCGCGGTTGACAGGAGCCGGTTTTGGAGGGTGTACGGTGAATCTGGTGCCGCAGCAGAACCTCGATGAGGTGAAATCCAGGGTCCTTGAAGCGTATTACGAGGACTTCCTGAAGCGAGCGCACCCGGAAAGGTACGAGATGTACAAATCGGGGACAGAAACGGTCTTTGAGTTCCGCGCGGCGGCTGGGGGGCAATGTCTCGTAGCGTGAGGAACACGCCCGGAGTGACTGCGTGTTGGCAGGCTTTTGAGAAACGCTGAGCTGTTATTCCTGAATGAAGGCGACAATCTGCTCGAGGATTGTGTTGATGTAAGGCGCCATGCCGACGTGGGAAGTGTCGTACCAGATGATTCTTGGCTGCCCTGCTTTCTCCCAGAACTTCGTAGTGCAATCGGGGATGACGGTTTCGTCTTTCTTCGCATTGAAGAGGAGAACCGTGGAGCGATTGATGCGATGGGCATAAGTCAGGGGATCAACCGGTTGGAGCTCCTCGCGGAGCTTTTCGAGGGTGTAGCCCTTTTCCTCTAACTTCTGTTTCAGCTCGGCACTTTCCGGGGAGGTCCAGAGAATCTGGGCGACGTCGCCGCCGCCGAGGACTAAGGCATTCTTGACGAAACTGTCATCCACACCGATCACCAGTCCGCCGATCACCGCTCCGAGGCTCACTCCGACAACACCTGTCCTTTCCCCGTTAATCTCCTCTCTTGCTCTGAGCCACAGTGCCGCGCTGCGAATGTCAAGAACGGCCTGCGTCATGAGTTCGACGGTAAAGGAGATGGAGGGCGATAGCATTGTGGCGTCGGGGTCATCGTGTGGCTTTCGTTTTCCAAAGAAGGGCATGTGAACAGCAAGGGCGGCGATGCCGTTTTCGGCTAAGTTTCTGGCGACGGTTCGCGCGACGAGGAAGTTTCCCTGAAGAATGTCGAGGACGATGATACCGGGGACCCTCCCCGCCTGCCCGGTCACATCGCCGTGCTCTGCAGGCCTCACGGGGGCATGGGACGGCAAGCCGCCAGTGCGCCTGACTGCGGCCAGGGGGACGCGGGGGCGGTAGTATTCGGCATAGACGGTGTTGGCTTCGGGCCAGGAGGTTTCAAGCGGGGAGGGGAAGGACAGGTCCGCAACGAAGTATTTCTCGGTAGCGTAGGTGTATGTCAGAACCCAGTCGAAGCTCTCTTTCTGGAGACGAAAGCGCGAGAGCGGTTGCGAACGAAACTCCTCTCTCTCGGAAACCTTCAGGTCGCCGGTTTCGGGGCGGGGGAGTTGTCCGGCGGGGCGGGCCGGCGGCTCGGCAACCTCCACCGTGAAAGGCTCGCCCGCGACGAGCCGGGCAAGGTTGTATTTGTAGAAAGGCTGGTTCTGGGCGCCGGCGTATCTTGCCACTGCAGGACTCACGGCATTGGAAACCCAGAACTCGAGAGAGGAAGGACAGAAAACGGCCTGGTGGAGACACGGGTGTTCGGGGGGATACTTGCGCAGGAGGTCAATCATTTTCAGTCCATCAAGACGGCCGAGATTCTCGCGGAGGAAACTGCTCATGACGGAATAGCCGAGCCAATCCATCGGCGAGGAGATTCGGGGGTCGTAGATGTCTCTCTGAACGGCGGCCATTTGGGTGTCCACGAAGTAGTTCCCCCGCCGGATGGCGTCCGGGATGGGGAAATGGGGAGCCGGATCGCTTTTCGGGTCGCCGGGCAAGCCTACGGCCATGCGGGAATGGGACACTTCCAGAGCGCAGGCGGAAGGGATTTTGCCGTCGCCCACGATGAAAGTGAAGCCACAGGTGCGGGGAGCTCCGCGGATATAACCGATGACGTCCTCGAGGCTTCGGGATGTTCGGAGAGCCTCCCTCAGCATGAGAATCATGGGCATTCCGGCGTAGCTTTCATCGCGGCACTTGTTGCCGATTTCGCCGATGGAGATTCCTTTGTCGTTCATGCCGGAAACGCATCCGATCAGTCCGGCGAAGGCAATCACAGCATGGGCATTGCCGTCATCGGGCTGATAGACGATGAGGAGAGCGTTCTCCTGGGCGGTTTTCTTGTCGCCGATGTCGAGGCTGTAATCGAGACTGCGAGTGTGATAGAGGCGTCCGTCCACGGTGGCTTTTCCGAAGGCAGCGGCCCCGGTGCAATGGAAGCGCGTGGGGATGGCGTGGAGGAGGTGGATTTCCTCGAGGGGGACGCCGGAACCTTCCGCCAGGCCCCTCATTTCTTCCATGTAGCGTGTCGGGATGAACGGCTGAAGCGACTCAAATATATCTTTCAGGGAGGAGGTGGACTCGCCGGACTTGCCGATGGCCCAGTCGTGAAGATAAGCCTGGGCGTCCTCGGCGACTTCCGTGGCGAGGAGGCGGCCGTGTTGAAGCCCCATCTCGTAAGGGCTGCCTTTGAGAAGAAGGACTTTCTGGCCCTGGAGGGCAATGAGCTTGCCCTGCCCTTCCTGGCGGATAACCTGCCACTCAGCCGCCACGGGGCTGGTTTGCGCTGCTTGAGGGGGAGCAGCCAAAATGGCGCAGAGTAAACCGAAGACGACGGCAGCGGCGGCAACGGTTTTCAGCCAAGTGGAAAGTCGTGGCGTACGTGGGTCAAAGAGCTTCATCATGATTCACACATCCTTTGCTGTTCGGCGCGGTGGTCCCGTCCGAAAACACTTTTCGCGGAAAATCACGCTCTGCATTGTAGCATAGGAAGGATAGCGCGGCGGGGCACAAAAGTCGAGAAACCTTTCATTCGGAGCGAAGGTTGAGGGGATCGCTGGGGGGAAGGGGTCAGACGGACTCAGTAGCCAGAGGGGAGGGGCCGGGGGCTGTGAAAATGAATTGAAAGTGCGGGCGGCTTCTGGTATATGCATTTCCAATTCTCTGGAGGGACATCTCACCCTGTGTAACGCAATGGGCGCTCGGGTAGGGGTGGCCCGAGAGTTGATCCGAGCATAGTCGCATAATGGTTGGGCGTAAGACGACTGCGCTCCGCTCCGTGGAGAGCCAACCCGCCCGCCGAACGTAACTGGCGGAACAACAAGAATGTCGCTCTTCTTCAAAAAACGAGGAGAGGCCGGGCCGGAGGGTAGAAAGCGAATCAGCCCGCCGAAAGCTGTGGCGTTCAGCTTTCTTCTGGCGATCCTGTTCGGGTCTCTTCTCCTGGAGCTTCCGTTCGCGACCTCCCGGAAATACAAGGACGAATCGGGAAGGAATTCGCTTCCGTACATTGATGCCCTTTTCACAGCCACTTCCGCGACGTGCGTTACGGGGTTGGCCGTGAAGGACACGGGGAAGGACTTCTCCCTGTTCGGTCAACTTGTGATTCTTCTGCTCATTCAAGCCGGTGGATTAGGGATCATGACCATGTCCACCTTCTTCCTTCTGCTTTTCGGCCGAAGGATAACCCTGAGGGATTCGGTGACGGTGCGCGCATCGCTTGGGGAGAGAGGGGTCAAAAGCGCGGCCGCATTTGTCCGATATGCGCTTGTCCTGACGTTAGTTGTGGAATTGGCAGGGGCGTTGGTGCTTTTCTGGCGGTTCCACTGGGGACGGGATTCGCTCGGATTGGCGACGGCGGCTTACCACGCGATTTTCCACGCAGTCTCGGCATTCTGTAACGCGGGCTTCTCCCTTTACACCAACAGCCTGAGGGGGAAAGAATGGCTCGCGGTCATGACGGTTGTGGTTCTCATTGTTCTTGGGGGTCTGGGGTTCATCGTCTTGTACAACATTCTGAACCTTCGGTTGTGGAGAAAGGACAGGTTTGCTCGGGGGCGGTTGACGCTGCAATCGAGGATTGTTCTGTGGGCGACGGGGCTACTGCTGGCGACGGGGCTGATAGCGTTTTTCGTACTGGAGTGGAACACCTCGGGAATGGCGGGGGAGCCAATTCCGATGCGACTGATGCACAGCTTGTTCTGCTCGGTGACCCCTCGCACGGCAGGGTTTAACTCAATCTCATACAGGGAGATGTCGGCGCCGGGGCTTCTTCTTACGGTCTTTCTGATGTTCGTAGGGGCTTCTCCGGGGTCCACGGGCGGCGGCATCAAGACGTGTACTTTTGTGGTGCTTGCGGGGACGGCGTATGCTATTATTCGCGGACAGAGAAATGTGGTTCTTTTCAGGAAGACCGTTCCCGCGAGGGTTGTACAAGAAGCCACGGCGGTGGTTCTGATAGCGCTGCTGTTTGTTTTTGCGTCCGCCATGGCTTTGACTATTTCCGAGCGGGCGCCGGAGTCGTGGCCGGCTTCTCAGGGCGGCTTTGCTCTTCGGACGACGTTTGAGGTCATGTCGGGGTTTGGAACCGTGGGGCTGAGCACCGGGATAACCCCCTTTCTTTCGGTTGTGGGGAAGGTTATTATTACGGTAACAATGTTTGTGGGGCGCACCGGTCCCCTGGCTCTGGCGCTGGTTGTGGCGGGTCGGGAAGTTCTCCCTCCGGTGGAATATCCGGAAGAGGCTGTCATGGTAGGTTGAGGGGACAACGGGCGGGCGGGAACAGGCAAAGAATGGACTGGGTTTCCCTGAATCCAGGACCCGAGTGTACCGCCGGCATCTTGCCGGCTGTCTCGGGGGCATCCTGCCCCCGATGCCGAGGGCGAGACGCCCTCGGGACTGCCCCGCCTGGGCGGGGCGGCGATACGTTGGCTTGAGAAATGATGGACAAGGTTCCAAATCAATTCGCGGTCATCGGCGTCGGCAGATTCGGATCGAGCGTCGCGCTGACTCTCAGCCGCAACGGCTGCGAAGTTACGGTTATAGACAAAGACAAAGACCGGGTTCAGCAGATGAGCGACTACGTCTCCAGCGCGATTCAACTCGATGCTACGGACGAAAAGGCGCTGCGGTCCATCGGGTTAGAGGGGGTGGACGTGGCGATTGTGAGCATCGGGGAGCAGATGGAGGCGAGCATCTTAGTGACGATGGCGCTGAAGGAGATGGGCATCCGTACGGTCGTGGCAAAGGCCCTGACGGAATCCCATGGGAAGATTCTGTCAAGAGTGGGGGCGGACAAGGTGGTTTTCCCGGAGCGGGACATGGGCGTGCGTCTCGCGAACGCCCTGCTGCATCCGAGCCTCTTAGAGCACGTGGAGGTTTCCCCCGGATACAACCTCGCCGAGTTTGAGGCGCCCAAAGTTCTGTGGAACAGGACCATCGGAGAGTCGGCGGTGAGGGTGCGGTACGGCGTACAAATCATCGCCGTGAAGCGCAAACGTCCCGGACTGGACAGTGCGGGGGAGTCCGCTCTGGAGGAAGAAGTGGACCTGATTCCGAGCGCGGAGGCGGTGATTCATAAGGGAGATACCATTCTGGTCATTGGGAAAGAGGAGAACATCCGGAAGTTCCGGAGCTTGAAGTAAGGCTTGGCACACAATCTGCGACAAACGGGCTTTGAGCCCCTTTCTGTGGACGCTCCGCAACCCCGCCCAGGCGGGGGTTGCATTGCGGGCGCCACTGGCGTGAGTTCATGGGCATCACTGGCGCGGAACGAAAAATCCAGAAACTGCTCCGAAAGCTGAGCGAAATTCCGCAAGATCAAGAGACCTTGCTGGAGTTGGGG
>JAUYEE010000257.1 GCA_030691545.1 bacterium
CATTTCACGGCGCTCTACGGTCTCGTGAGCATTGCCGAGATGCTTCGGCACACCAACCATCCTTTTGACCTCTACCGCCGGGAATTCGCGCGCAGGCGAACACTCAGAAACATGTTTGACGCACCGCTGTTGACTCTCTTCCCCGACGGGACGCTGCCGAATGTTGGCGATTCCTACGGGCGGACGGCTCACGTCTGGGACATGCCGTGGTACGAATACGCTTATACCGTTTATGGTAATCCCGAGTACGCATGGGTGCTCTCGCACGGCAAGAGGAACGCGGCGGTGGCGCTTTTGCATGGCGAGGAATTAAAAGAAATCGAGCTGCCGTCTGTTCAGTCGCATCTTTTCCGCGAGCACGGCTACGCGTTCTTACGTTCCGAAGAAGTGAGAGACTACTGGGGCGGGAAAAAGCTTGTAGCGATGCTCAACTTCGATCGCAATGGGATTCATTGCCACCACGACCACCTCAGCCTCATCCTGTTTGGCGGAGGGCGGCTTCTGGCGCCGGACCCCGAGGCGCGGACGACGGGTCACGCCTTCTCTCGCCCCGTCCAGCGGGAATTGAACCGCTCGGTCATCTGCCACAACACCGTCGCCGTGGATGGCAGAGTTGACCAGGGCATCCTCAACGAGCCGCTTGAAGTGGTTGCCTGGCATCCGAGCGGCGAGGAGAAGTGCATCTCCATCGCCGACAACGAGGGCAAAGTCTATCCCGGCGTGAAGCTATCTCGCACAATCATCCTGCGCGAGAACCGTGTGCTTGATGAAATTCGCGTGTCCTCAGATGAAGCTCACACTTACGACTGGCTCTTCCACGCATACGATGACGAAGGTGTTGTCCGCACGAATCTCACTTTCTCGCCTGCCTCACTGCCAAAAGAGGCGCCTTGGTCGTGGATCAGAAACCCCCGTCACACCTTCACCGACGGCGACTGGGAAGCCTCCTGGCGGCAGGGCGCGGAGAGGGCCTTGAGCCTGCACGGCCAGAGCGATGTCGAACTCCGATTGAAGATGACCGGCGCGCCGGGCACCGAAATCATCGCCTGCGACTTCCCCCAAGACGACCAGTTCACCCCTCCGCCCATTTCCATGCTCATCGTCCGCCGAAATGCTGCCTCCACTACTTTCTCGGTTGCCTACGAACTGAGGACACTCAAGTTGCAACGTTGAATCCCGGCATAAAGGTGGGTCTTGTTCACGCGACGCCTCGGGGGGGGCGACTTCGGTCCGATAATGCTGGACTTGGGCGAAGCACAACCCGAAAAAAGGGTGCGGCCACATTTTAGTGGCGGCGGTTACAGACCGGTCCCTGTCGACAAGGGAGGTCCTTCGCGGATTGACCCTCTATGAGGCCCTTGCGGGGCTCCTGGGGGCTGGGCGGGACGCTCTTCCCAGAGCGTTGCCCTGGGCTAAGTACAGATATTCGCAAATATAGCGACGTACCTTCAGAGAGTGTTGCTGATGAACCAGGCTGGGTGCCCCGAGTCCCTGTGCCGGGCTTCAGCCGGCACGCTCCTGGTAGCCACCGTCTTCAGGCGGTGGTGCCGGGGGTGGGGGCCTTGTTGTCCGGAGCCGGCTTCAGCCGGGCTTCTCGACCAATGGATTCATCCGTAATACGTCACCGTATTTATGAATGGGAGCACTGAGCCATTTTGCCTCGTTGGGGCTTCGCGTGTCCTCCGAAGCTGAGCCCTGAAGGGGCGCAATAGGCCTTGCCACCATAACAGAGCCGCACCCCAAAAAAACTTGCGGAGATTCTGCGGGAAGCGTAGGCTAAGGTCACCGAATAGTGCTCGCCCGATGCGTGCAGGGTAAGCAGATTGATGTGAGCTCCTCGCTGGGAGCGTAATGGGAGGGGACGCCATGAGTGGGCGTCGTGAGAGCATTTGGCGAATACTGGGCTTCTTGACGGGGATTTGTATTGTTCTGCTGCTGGTCCTCCAACCGTGGCATCATCCTGAACGTTCTCGCCCCCCTTCTCCCGACAAGACCCCGGGAGGTCCGTCGCTGCCTCCCTCCGGCCAGTCACCGAGACAAATCCACTCGCCCGGCACAACGCCAGCAGGGGACTCCGTCGTCCGTTTCGGCATCCTCGGCCCGCCTACCGATGGCGCCGCCGAATGGCACTATCCTCTCAGCGTAGCTCTGAAATGCATTAAGGCTTCGGGTTGTCCTTGCGAAGTCGTTGCTCCGCCCGGTGCTGACCTTCCTTCCCTGCGCACCCTTCTTCGAACGGAAGATATTGTCGCCGAGGCCCGCTCCTTTGAGAGCGCGATGGAGCGATTGAGCGCCCTACTGGTTCTCTCCGATGCAGACCTCGACGATACTTCCGTCTCCAAGCTGAAGGGGTTCGTCCGTTCTGGCGGCTGGCTTATCGTCAGCAGCAATCCGAAGCTCGTTAAGGAGGTTGCCGGACTTCCTGCTGGCGACATCAGTGACCTCTATAGGATGTGGCATTCGACCGGAAAGACCGAGAGTTCGTTCGCCCGGTTCCTGGTGGGGCACCCAATTTTGCCCAGGCCTCGAACGCCCGGGTGGTTTCCCATTCCTGTCCTCGTGGGAAGGATGGAACTGTCAAGACTGACCGTCGGCCTTTGGCTCATCGCCTTCAGGAATCCCTCAAGCGCGGGTTTGACCATCCTCTCCGCGGGCACAGGAGGAATCGTCGAAACCAATTGGCAGGCGTGCGAGGTGTGCGACCTCGACAGGTTCGGGTCGGGGACTATCTTCCGAAACGCCGTCGCCTGGCTTGCGAGGAAGCACGCATGGCGCACGCCAGCGGACATTCCGTCGCAGGTGGTCACGGGGAGGGTCGTGGACGAGGATGATTCGCCGATTGCTGGGGCGGAGGTGATGGCGCGCGTTTTCGCGGATTGGGGCGCCCAGCTCGGGGAGAGAAAGGCGACAACTGATCAGGACGGTAATTTCTCCATGACCGCCATGGCCCCTTCCATCTATTGGTTTGAGGCATCGGCCGAAAACATGTCCCAGGAAGACCCGTTCGTGATGGCAAGGTGCGAAGAGGGGTCCGAACAGGAGCCCGTGACGATTGTCCTGCGGCGGACTGTCGCGCTTTCCGGCACTGTCTATTACGAGGGCCGTGAGACCGCCCCTGCGCCCGATTTTCCGGTGACACTCCTGCCAACCGATCGAGACCCGGAGATCGAAAACCAGACCACCGTGAGTGACCAGCAAGGGCAATTCGCCTTTGAAAGAGTGCCATTCGGAAAGACGTATCTCGTTCTTTCTGAGAAAGGCGAGTGGGGCGGCTGGAAGGTGGTCGAGCTTCCACTCAGCCCCAGCGAAAAACCGGAACGCGTGGCTCTTGCCATCGAGCGTGTCCCGCTTGTTCACGGTCGTGTCGTCGAGTACCAGACATACAAACCCATCCCCGGCGCCAGAGTCATGATTTGCGTGGAGGGCTCTGATCACACTCTCAAGCTTTTTTGCGAGCGGCTGGCACGGTTTGAGAAATGCGATGAGGAGAAGGGTTTCTCATTTCATCTTCTGCCGGGGCACTGGTGGGTGGAAGGCAAAGCCGAGAACCACCACCAAATGTCGGCTCGTGAGGGCAACGACTACAAGAGTCTTTCATGGGTTCGCATGAAAGTCGCTTCCGGCAAGACTGACCCCGAATCCCCGCTCCTATTCCAGCTTCAATCATTCAAACCGTGGACAAAGACGCAATTCTACGGGACGGTTTACCTTCCGTCGGGAGAACCCGCCGCCAACGCCTTCATTTGGACCTGGTCGAGGGATTTGACCAGGTCGGATTCGGAGGGGAAATACGAAACGGGGCCGGTCTCTTGCACTGGAGCGCAGGCCATTGACGGGGTCAGGCTGTGCGAGTTCTCCTTCGAGGTCCGGTGCCAGAGCTTCGTCGCCTTCCCCTCGTTGCTCTTGCCTGAGCTGCCAAGACGCCACCACCTCGACCTCTATCTTGAACCCGGCGAAGCGGCCAGGGGTTTCGTTCGCGACACCAAAGGGAATCCTGTCGAAGGAGCCAGGGTGACCATGGTTTCCCGGGACGAGATTCGGGGCACGAGGGTCCACCAGCAAACCTCCGAGGCCGTATTGAGCGAGGCCGATGGGAGTTTCACTCTGCCAGGAGTGGCATCCGTCAGCGAGCCGCGGAAGGCATGGTATCAGCGCGAGATCGTGCTGCGTGCTGAAAAGGTGGCGGGTGCGGCGGATGGCCACGCCAGGTACGTGGGCCAGGCTAAGGTCATTTTGCCGGAGAGCGGTCCCATCCGGGATTTCGACATAATCATCGCCAGGGCGGGACCGATAAGGGGAACCATTAGCTATCACGACGGCACGCCGTTACGGAACGCGTGGAGTGATGTGGTTCTGCAATGCGGGGGCGACTACGAAGAGGATATAGGACTCCCTGGATTGTGGTCTGTGCATCTCGACGACCACGGGGGATTTTCTATGGAGGTGACAGGCTTCCACCAGGAGATTGATCTCCAGGCGAGGGAACAAGGTAGGGAAAACTGGCGGAAACCCGCCACGCTCCCCCCCGAGACTTATGAACTGAAGGTAATAAGGTCGGATGAGAGCGACGATTCGACCCTATGGGCGCGCAATACGCTTATTGTCAAACAGGTTCAGGCTGGGATGACCGATCTCGACATCCGGTTTCCAGCCTTTGGAACGGTCCGCGCGCGGGTAATTGACGGGGAAACCGGCTTGCCGATAGAGAAATTCACCATTTACGGTCACGAGAGATACGACACCGACCCCTGGCCCCCTGGTTCTTGTTGGACCGGCGAGGTGAACCTCGATGCGCAAACGCGGGACGGCGAATTCTATCTGCGAGACCTCTTTCCGGGCCCGTACGGGACCTATCGCCTGAGCATCTTGTGCGACAAGTACACGGACCGGTGGTACATGGAGGTCCCCGTCGCGGCAAATCAGACGACAGACCTCGGCAACATACCTCTCTACCGAAACTGGTGGGTCAGGGGACGGGCCGTGGCGGCGGATACCGGACAGCCTATCGCGGCCACCGTCACCGGCCCCAACGACACAACCACGGCAACCGACCGTGACGGTTACTTCGCATTAGCCATACCCGGCGACACGCTTTACTACAGGGGAAAGGTCATTCCAGTGGAGAAAACTTGGCAGGAAGCGCAGATTCGCAGCTCCTTCGAAACAGGGCCCACCGTGGACCTGGGCGATGTTGTGCTTCAACCCGCGCCGCCTGAATAGCAATACCCCCACGCGGCAAGTGCTGCATGGGCGCAGGTTCCGTCTCAGCGACCCTCGGCCTACGAGGAAGAGCAATGCCTCAGTTACACGAGGATTCACGGCGAAGAGCGGACAGACGGCAGAGGAACACCAGACAGGATTAACAGGATTTTCAGGATTGTCTTGTGCATCCTGTCATTTTGTCCAATAGGGCTATTCACTTGACTCAGGTATACACAAGATGTAGTATGTGGGGTCATGGAGGATTACCCCAAGACGCTTACGGAATTCGAGGTCAGGTTTTCTTCGGAGGAAGCCTGCCGTGATTATCTTTATCAGTTGCGCTG
>JAUYEE010000002.1 GCA_030691545.1 bacterium
GCAATAATATCATAATGAATATAAGACACAACAGAAAAAAAGAAGGAAAATCAACTTTTGGGCATTTCTTCTCCCAACGGCCAAAAAATGCTCCATTTTCCTCGGAATCCCCCCTTTCTTTCGTTATGGCAAAACTTCAGAGAGGATGGAACCGCAGATGCACGCAGATGAGGATGCGCAGTGTTTGTCGGCGCGCTCGCCTGTGGCAAGATGGGCATGGGCGGCTCTGACGTTGTTCTGAATCCGTAGGGCGAAATTCTTTTCTGAGTAATGGGACTTTGAGGGGAGGTCCTCGGCGAGGTGAGCGCATGTGTCCCCGGCTCTGGGCCTGCGGCGACGGAGGTTGTCGAGGAAAAAGGTGAGGAGGAAGCCTGCCCGTGAACGGGAACAAACAACCAGCCCATGCGTGGGGTTGGCGACCCGCAAGTGCGCCCCGCGCACTTCGCCTGCCCGTTGGGCCTCGGCCAGGGGCGGTTTTTTTGGAGGGGATTTACTTGCCGAAGGGGAAAAAGCAGCGGTCGCCGGGGGCGCTCTCCACGGTTACCCATGTTAGCAACCTATCGCTTTGATCTGGGACGGCAACCGTTGTTTCAGGGTTGCATCTTCCGAATCCTGTAAAAGCAACATGAGCCAGCGGTTGCCCCTCTCGGATCTTCCCACTCGGTAACGGTCCCTGAGGACTCAAGCTGCTGAGAAAGCGGAATCCAGGAATCCCCCACCAACCGAGTGCACCGTTCCACAACATACTTCTCGCCAACCATCGAGCGCCACCGAATAACGACCGTCCCTCCGGCTCGTTGCTCTATTTCCTCAATTTGAAAGACAGACGGCACAATCCTGTAACATTCCCCCGAATTGTTGTCCGTCCTCACATTTCCAGCACCGTCCACAACCTCAACGTAGTATTGTGCCGCGCTTGCGTTGGCAAACGGTCCCAAGCTGGACACCACCCATTGCCCCTGACCATCGTCGTATGTCCCCTTCAGCCTCTGCCAGGAGTCCCACTGGTCCTCCGAATAGTAGACGCACACGCTATAAATACCCGATCCGCCTGTTTGGTCATCCGTCGCAGCTATCCACACATCGTACCTCCCACCAACCACTTCGTCTTCCTCACTATAGACAGAGGCGATAATCGGGTCGGCGTAATCGTCGGAATCCGAGCAGTACACCTCATATTCCACCTTCGAAAAGAGCCGCACCTTGTTGTCCTTTTGTCTGTACTGTGAGCAGAGAGAGACCAATGTGGCCGGAAAACCCGTCTGTCCCTCCTCCACGAGAACGTTGGCACTATAGAATATTGAGGGGTACCATTTGCTGCTGGAGAACACACCGGACGTTGATCCCACAGAGGTTACGGCGGCTGCAATTGCCACGCTGTCCTGCGGTGTCTCAAAGGAGTATTGAGCCGATGCGAGAGATGTCCCGTGAGTATTGAGTCCTGCAGTGGAGGTGTTCACGGCCAGGCGCGACAATACCGGACTGTCCGCATTCACCTGATACCCGCACCCGGCGAACCCAAAAATGACCTCGCCAGATGGGAGCGAAATGGCCGCCTGTGCCGGAACGGTGACGGCGATGTTTAGCACAACCAGACTCCCGATGGGAGATTCAACTTCCTCAGAGGAGACAACGATATCTGGAGTTTCCGCTGTCGTTTCCTCACCAACGGGAGCAGTTGCCACGCCGCCGGGAACGTTCAAGCGGACCAAAGGCAGCCCGTAAAGCGTCAGCTCTCTGATGGCCTTCTCATCGTACCCGCTCATCCCATGACCGATTGACCCAAGAACGTACTGCTCCTTCGCCGACCTGAGGGCCGAACCAACAGACTGTCCTTGTGCGATCCCCTGGCTCAGGATGTCCAGAAGTCTCTCCGAATATCCAACGCCCGGGTGCGTCCCGATTCCGTATCCTGTGTTGCCGATATAGGCGAACACCTTCGCCGTTACCATTGCCTCGGGAATGTCAAGCTGGTTGGTGGGTTCATCTGGGGACACGTTCAAGCCGCAGTGGCATCCCAAAGAGTAAAAAATCGTTCCGCCCAGCGTCGTCGAAGCATTCACCTCCGAGGCCCGGATGGACCCGCCTGCAACGCCCCAGTGCGTGTGATCAGCGTGGGCGAGCAAGGCGACTACGTCCGGGGTGCCCTGGAAGATCAGAGCCTCAAGGTCAGCCTCGTACCAAGGAGCCTCATTCCAATTCAGTTCTTGCACCGTCAATCCCCTGTCTCGGAAAGCATCGGACACATTGTCGGTCGCGTCCCAGACAAAATCCTCGCCCGCTGAATTAGCTGCCCGGCCGGCAACCACAATCGATCCGGGCGATACAACATGCCCTTTGGAGCGCGCATCATCAAGCAACGCGCATATCCTGGTTGGACTCTCAACAAGTCTTCCAGCAGCCAGTGCAGGAACGTCGAACAGTTTGTCATGAGATTGCACCTTCCTGCCGAGGGAAACAAGCGTGTCGTCAGTGAGAACATGATTGCTTCGCAACGCCGCGCCTGTCCGGGTTGACGAAACGACAAGGGTATACGCTTCCTCGTCAGCATCCCACAACGTCGCCGTCGGATCCGGGATGCGGTCGAAAGGAATAACTCTGTCATCGCCAATGACGACGAGATACTCAATGTTTGCATAGGAATTCTTCTTGTTCTTGAGGAACAAGGCCATGTTTCTGACGACCTGCTGCGCCAAAGACGCGCTCAGGGGATGATCGTCCCAAGCCTGGAATGCGGAGTTAACTGCGGTATCTTCGGTCACATCGAAGGTCACCCCATTGACCCAAGACAGAACCGAGAGCTTCGCTGCAGATGCCCGTAGTATCGACACGTCCGCACTTGAATAGCCACAGACTGTGCTGAAACGCCCCCACGCCGTCAAAAGAAGCGTTCCTGCCTCGGAAGCCTGCCTTACCGTGATATCAAACTTGTACTCGTTGTTTGCGAGATTGCCTTCGCCTGGCAAAGGTGGCGCATAGACATTCAGATTGTGAGCGGTTGTTGGCACGCCACTGGTTTTCCAGTAAAGCCTCTCCGATCTCGACTGCCCCTTGACCAAGTCAAATGGCCCTTTGCTGTCAAGAATTGTGCCGCTTTCTCTGAGCTGCACCGTGACCCCTTTCGCATCCACCGATGACGACTCGTTCTTAACAAGAGCCTCCACGAGACACTCCTGCCCCAGAACAACCGAAGCAGGAAAGTAACTCGCCGTCACCGAGATGTCTGGAGCGGGCGGGTCTACCCATATGTAGTCAGTCTTGGTCTCCGTGTCGGCGTTGTTGCAATCGTTCCATGCGGTTAGGTTGACCGTATAATATCTTCGGGTGGTTCCATTGTTCGTGTAAGTATGCGACGGGTTCTTCTGAGTGCTTGTGCCACCATCGCCAAAGTCCCATGACCATTTGTTGATGTTCCCACCCGTCGAAAGGTCCTGGAAGTTCACACTCGCCGAAAGGACGCCGGTCCTCGGGCTCCCGCTGAAATCGGCGTTTACGACTGGGCAGGGGTCCACCCATATATAGTCAGTTTTTGTCTCCGTGTCGGTGTCGTTGCATTCGTTCCATGCGGTCAGCTTGACCCTATAATACTTTCCAGTGGTTTCATTGTTTGTGTATAGGTGCGAGGGGTTCTTCAGAGTACTTGTCCCACCGTCCCCGAAATCCCAGGACCACTTGTTTACGTTCCCGCCCGTTGAAAGGTCTTGAAAGAACACCGTCAAAGACACGGCTCCGCTCCTCGGACTGCCGCTGAAGTCGGCTGCCACGTACGGGCAAAACTGATAATCGACGCCGTTTGTGGTCGTTATGCACCCCCCTTCGAAGTCGCTGCGCGCGTGCCCGCCCATCATATACTCGTCGGAGATAGGGAATCCGGCTGGGCTATTGGTCCCGCCCATGTTGACGTAGACTGAATCAATAGCCCCGTGCGTTTCAAAAGCTTCTGGCGCGTCGCTCCACCAATGAATGTGGCCTCCCTCGAAATCGCTAACCCGGCCCTGTTTTTTAGTGACCTGGGATGGCAAGCAGTCCCTCTCATCTAAAGGAAGCGGCGGCTCAGCTCCCATGGGCAAACCGAGGGCTGATGCGGCGTATCCTTTTAGAGCCCACTTGGTGTATATTGCACCATGAACCTCATAGACTTTCCCGGCCCTCCCACCAGTCAGGTGCCATTCGAGGGAGCCGCCTTCGAACACCTGATATTTATACTGTGTCCCATGCGAAGACACTTGCGCGGTCGAGAGATGCCCGGTGGGATATCCCAGGGGGTTGCTCCTGTTAAAGCCAATAGAGGACCATTTCTGATACATGGGATTAACGACAGCAAAGGCCTTGCCACTGTAGTCGCCGTTCGTGTGGTACTCGATCGCACCCTTGTCAAATGGTTGGTAGTGCGCAACTGTGCCTTTAAACGAAGTGAACCCGCTCGTGTTGACAACTGCGGTTGGACATCCAAGTTCGCTGCTGCCACCAGCCAGGGAATGGGCATTTTGAAACGCCGTGAGTTCAGCGCCAGACGTACCTTCGCCAACAGTGAAGGGACAATCGGCTGGAGTTGAATATTCTGAACTGCCGCCGGCATTAGCAGTTGTCACCAATTGTATAGATGACTCGTCACGTGGGGCGACATTGTCTGCGGTGGCAGTGTCTTCGAACGCGACCTCAATAATGGCAGAGGGTCGTGGTGCAAGCCTGTCTTCCCCGTAATCCCCCTCGCTACCGTTCTGGATGAGAAGCCCCGACAGGGCGCATACCGGGCTTTCGGTCCCGGCAAATGCGACAACACAGCCGCGTCGGCCGCCATCAATGATCGTGTTGTCCACCACATCCGGGTCGGCGGGATCCGTGCTGGTGAGAGTCATGTTCTTTCCCTTGAAATGAACGTTCTCGCCATACGTCCCCCGAGCAACCATGACCGTGTCGCCAAAAAGCGACACATCAATGCCCTCCTGGATCTTCTTGAATGCTGTGGCCCAGGTCTTTCCACCGCCAGACGCGGACACTGATCCGTCCACGTACCAGGTTGTGGCGGGCAGGGCTAAGGGATTTGAAGCAGCAACAGAAAGGAATATGGCAGAAATAATTGATCTGGCAGACATTGCTTTACCCTCTTCCTGATTTAGAGAAGTTGACGAAAAACCTCATTCTTGACGGCGAAAGAATACCGCGCTGCCAACAGAGAATCAATAAATTCAACCCAATGGCCTGGCCACCCTGACGTCGCAGATCAGGGAGCAATGTGATGAGAATTGTCCCGCCCCTCTCGCAGGCCTCTCTTGTCCCCCCCCCCGCGTTTTCGCCACCATTGATAAATGGGCCGTGACGACAAGCAGCTTTGGTTGTATCCCCTCAGTTACGGGCGGGGGACATGGCAGAAGAGAAACCAAGATTTTGACAGCCTGCCCGGGGGCTACGGCCAGGGGATGACAGCCTGCCCGTTCACTGAAGCACAGCCGGGTACACGGAACGCGATTCTGTTGGTGCAGGGACACCTGAGCGTACAATTGGCCAGGGGATAGACAGGATAATCCTGAAAGTCCCCTGGCCGCCCCGGGAAGGAGGAGGTTTGGGCGCGAGCGGAGCGTGTGGGGACCCAAGGGTACAGTTCGCGCACACGGGCAGGCTGTTAATCCTGTCTGGTGTTTCTCTGCGTTCTTCGCGGTGAGTCCCTCTGCAACTGAGGCATTACCTCCGCTTTCGCTTTCAAATTGAAGTTCTCGCCGACGGAGGGTATTATCGAGATACAAGAGAGATGCCAATCTGAATCGGAGGAGACGATATGGAAATAAAGCGTGTGAATGAGCAAATTGCTAAGGTGCGGCTGCATGGACCGGGTCCCAGCGACGTGCCCGCGTCCGTCTTAGACGCACTGTCCGCACGGACGATCGGGCACCTCGATCCCGACTTTCTCCGCGTGATGGACCAAACTCAGGAGATGCTCCGAGCCGTCTTTCAGACGAAGAATCGCATGACCATTCCGGTCTCCGGCACAGGAAGCTCTGGCATGGAAGCGCTCGTCGCGAACCTCGTGGAACCGGGCGACCGAGTAGCTGTCGTCAGGAATGGCGTTTTCGGAGGAAGGATTGCGGACGAGATTGCCCGGTTCGGAGGGGAGGTCCTTGAAATTAGTCTGGAATGGGGCACGACCGTCGAGCCGGAACAGGTGAAGAAAGCGCTCTCCAGCAAGAAATGCCAGGCTCTCTTCCTCGTCCATGCCGAGACCTCGACCGGCGCCCATCAGCAACACATGAAAGAGATTGCTGACATCGTCCATGAGCACGGGGCAATCTTCCTCGTTGACTGTGTGACCTCGCTCGGCGGAGCGGAAGTGAAAGTTGACGAGTGGGGGATTGACGCGGCTTACAGCGGCACGCAGAAATGCTTGAGCGTTCCGCCCGGTCTTGCCCCTATTACCCTCAATGAGCGAGCGATGGAGAAGCTCAGGAAGCGCGAGACTCCGGTCCAGAGCTGGTATTTCGACCTGACGATGATCGAGCAATACTGGACCGAAGGCGTCTCGCGGAAGTACCACCACACCGCTCCTGTCAACATGATTTTCGCCCTCCACGAAGGGCTGAGGCTCATCCTCGAGGAAGGACTCGAGGCGGTCTTCGAGAGACACCGGAAGAACGCGGCGGCTCTCCAGGCAGGACTCGAAAGCCTCGGCCTCCGGTACGTCGTCGAGAAGCCAGAGCACCGACTCCCCATGCTCCATGCCGTTTTTCTCCCGGAAGGGCACGAGGAAGGCAAACTGCGCAAACGACTGCGCACGGAGTTCAAGGTTGAGGTCGGCGGGGGCCTCGGCGAGTTCGCGGGCAAAGCCTGGCGAGTCGGCCTGATGGGGCATTCCTCCCGCGAGGAAAAGGTGCAGGCATTACTGCGGGACATTCAGTCGGTCCTGTGCGTCCGACCTGTTGGACCCGTCTGACCTATCTGACCTGTCGGATCTGGTGTGGGAAAGCCCGCACCGGAAAGGCGTGTGCGGCGAGTGTTGCGGTTGGTAAGTTGCCGCCGTCTGTTCATCTTTGGCGGAGGAGGGTTAGCCGATGACTCTTGCACGTAGAAACATTCTCAACTGGTTGCTTTGTGCGGCCGTGGTTGCCCTTTCGTGCTTTTGCGTCGTAGCGGTCGGAGAAACGACCGAATCGCCGGAGAAGGCCATACCGCAGAGCCGGCCGGGAGAACGCCGAGCGCCTCCAGCGACGCAGACTGTGGAGCGCATCGAGGACGTCGTATTCGGCACGGGTGGAGGGCGGGAGCTTCGCCTGGACATCATTCGGCTGAAGGAGCCGGCCAAATCGCCTATGCCGGTTGTGGTATGGGTTCATGGCGGGGCGTGGTTGGGGGGATCGCGAAAAGGCGGCCCGGCAACGATTCTGGCAGGTCAGGGATATTTCGTTGCCAGCGTCGAGTACCGCTTGAGCCAGGAAGCGAAGTTCCCCGCGCAGGTCGAGGACTGCAAGTGTGCCATCCGGCATCTCCGCGCCCATGCCAAGAAGTACAACATTGACCCGGACAGAATCGGCTGCTGGGGCCTGTCGGCAGGCGGCCATCTCGTCGCTCTGCTCGGCACGTCCGGCGGCGTAAAGGAGCTTGAGGGGAAAGGCGGTTGGCAGGATCAATCCAGCCGGGTGCAGGCCGTCTGCGACTGGTTCGGTCCGACGGACTTCCCGAAGATGGGGGGATCGCACAATGACATCAACTCCCCCGAGTGCCAGCTTATCGGAGGAAGTTACACGGAAAAGGCGGATGTTGTTCGAGCAGCGAACCCTATTACCCATGTCACCGCCGACGATCCGCCGTTCCTCATCATGCATGGTGAAAATGACAACACAGTTCCCATCGGCCAATCCGAACTGCTTGACGAAGCTTTGAAAAAGGCTGGCGTCGAGGTAACATTCGTCCGCGTGAAAAATGCTGGCCACGGCTTTGGCGGCGCCGGGACGGAGCCGAGCCGCGAAGAAATCCAAAAGCAAATCATCGCCTTTTTCGACAAGCATCTCAAGCGTGGCGAGTAGGCAGGAAGCGAGGTTCAGCCGCAGAGGCCGCGGAGGGGATTGTATCGTGCTTCCGAAACGCTCGCCCTCTCTCCGCGTCTCCGCGCCTTTGCGTTAAAGAAGGAGAAATGTGAAACGCAGAGTCGCCAAGACGCTGAGGAGATTTTCATGGTCTCCGGGTGAGCGGGCTTCATGACAGACTACGGGGAAACACTTCCTAGCCCTGCACCGCGGGGTCCCGTCATCACATCCTCAATGCCCCTCCTTTTTCTCCTCTAGTGAGAGAATGGCCTTGGCGAGTGCATATGCCGGCGAGTCCGGGTTTTTCTCAAGCTCGAGGATGCGACGGGCGGCGGCGAGCGCATCGGCCCGCTGATGCGAGGTCAGGAGTCTGTGCGCGCGAGCCGCAAGGGCGGGGACGAAGTCGGGTTCTGCCTGTAGGATTTCCTCGGCGATGGTATGGGCTTTCTGGAGGTTGCGACGTTTCAGCGCGTACTCGACGAAAAGCTTTTGCATCAGGAAGAAGGCTTCATCGAGGCCGCGGTTTGTCAGAAGCGCCATGTGTTTCTTGATTGCCTGATCGCCCATCTCCTCGTTTCCCAGCCGGAAGAGGAGATACGCAGCGTTACTGTAGTCCTGAAGGGTGGGCCCCCTCAGTTCCTGGATGCGCAGGAGATTGACGAGAGCCTCCGACAAATCCTTGCGCTCCATTGCGGCATTGAACGCCGTCGCGTACTTCTTGATGCCCTCCTCTTTCGTCTCGAAGGTCTGATACCGCCGGAAGGTATGCTCGATGTCCTCGCCGGTGACCTCCTTGACCGCGGCGACGAGGTTGCGGGAATCGTTGAGGCGGTCCTTGCAGGCCTTGTCGAGGATTTTTGCGACGGACTCCATGCCATGTTTCTGGATGAGTCTATCCGCTTCGAGGGCAGCATAGGCGTAGCGGGCATTCTCCAGGCGGTCTTCGGATTCCAGCGGTGTGTCAATGCAGAAATCGGGGCCCATCCAGTAGTAGAGGTTGAGTTCCTTCTCCAGGTCAGAATACTTCTGAGGGTCGCGAGCAAATTCTTTCGCAGCGTCCTCGCCGACGAACTTCCGAAGAAGCCGCGCGCTAATCGCATCGCTGAAGCCGTCGCTGAACCATCGGAAATACGGGTCAAACGGCCGTAGCCGTTGATTGAGGATCGTCCACTCCACAATCTCGTGAAACGCAATGCCCTCTCGCCTCCCTCCCCACTGCGCAATCTTCGCAAACATGTCTTTCACTTCCGTTTCGAGGGAATCCACATCGCTCACAGGAAGGGCGAGCGTAATATCCTTTTCCGCAGAAGGGTCTGACAGGGAGGCGAAGAAGTTGTACGAGGCGGTGTCGCTCGCCCTGTCATAGGAAAAGCTCGGAAGGGACCCTCCTTTGCGGAGGTAATCCTTCACCGTGTCCTGTCTGATGAGGAAGAGGTGGATTTTGCCGCGGACTTCGCTGAACCGGAACTTCGGGCGGAGAATTGTTGTCAGGATACGGTCTTGCTGCGCCCTCTGCTCGTCGCTGGGCGAACAGCCGAGGATGCGGTTGACTTCCGCGATGACCTCATTCTTCCTCTCGAGAAGCCCCTGCACGCGCTTCGACTCTTCTCTCTCCTCATCCAGAAAGTCCTTGAAAGACGCGCGAAATGAATCGAGCTTTGGCGAGAATGACTTGTCGTAGTGGAGTGTGGAGCCGTCGAGTTCTGCGGTTTGAAGCGCGAAGGGTTCCCAGGGATCCTCCTCTTCGGCGTGGGAAGCACCCGCAATCAGAAATGCGAGCGTGAGTATGGATAATCGTTTCAACCAGCTCATCTCTCAACCGGCAGCGTTGTGTAATGCAGGCGGCGACGACGTTTGCTCGACGATGGCGGCATTCTATCCCCGTTCAGATGTTGGAACAAGGGATTTTGCCCTCTCTCGTTCTGGGGCCCCGTCACGCTTCATCTTCCGCCCAGAACTGGCGAATTTCGTTCACGTAATCCTTTACGATGAGCTCATCCGGCGAGTAAACGTACCAGTCGCTGGGGAAGAGTGAGGAATACTCCGGACGAGCGAACCGTTCGCCGAGCAGGACGATGATGCCCCGGTCGGTTTCCGAACGAATGACCCTCCCGGCGGACTGGACAACGCGATTCATGCCCGGATAGAGGTACGCGTACTCGAAGCCTGCTCCATACCGCTCGTCAAAGTAGTGGCGCATCAGTTCCTGCTCGAAATCGTACTTCGGCAGGCCAGGTCCCACGATAATGCCGCCGATCAGCATCTCGCCGGGGTAGTCAACTCCTTCGGCGAATATCCCCGCTTGCACCGCGAGAATCACGTGGGCGCCCCCCGGTTTGGTGAGGTCTGCAAGGAGCCGGGCTCTTTGTCCCTCGGACATGGTTCGTTCCTGCCGGACGACCGTGAAAGCGGGCAGGCGAAGATGCTCCCCGACCGCCTCGAGGTACTCGAAGCTCGGAAAGAAGACGAAGTAATTGCCCTGTTTGAGCGAGACGATTTCCTCGATGACGCGAGCGGTTTGCTCATAGGAGCGGCGGCGCAGGCGGTACGTTGTCCAGACCCCCGGCGCCACGATGACCTTGCGGTTCTCCCGGGGAAACGGAGAGGGGAAGGTGACGACGCGGGTGACGTCCCTGTCAAAACCGAGGACCTCCCGGAAGAATTCCGGCGGGACCAGAGTTGCGGACATGCCGATGGCGGCATAGAAACCCGCGATCCGCTCGCCGAGGAAACGCGAGGGGTTTTTGCAGAGAATCTTGAGCTTGTGGTAGTCCGTCTCCGCGTCGTAGATGTGGGAGAATTCCTCGCCCTGCAACTGGAGAACGTCGCAAAAGGAATTGAAGTCCTGGTAAAAGCGCTCGAAGGGGTCATCGGGCGCTGAGAGGCGGTGTTTCTTCTTGTGGAGGAAATACCGGAGCATGGCGGACTCGATTTTCGCTTTCTCCTCATCGAAGAAACTGACGTCCATGTCCACAAGGAACTTGCGAGCTCCTTCGTATTGCTCGCGTCCTGCGTCAAAAAGTTCCTCAAAATATCTGTCCAGAGGAATCAGAGCGTCCCCGACCTGCTGGAGGACCGGGTCCTGGGAGCTGTTCGCTCGCTGAATGAGGGAACGGATGTCGGCTCTGTTCAATTCCGGCGAATAGTAGTCGCGCCCCCGCGGGTAGAGGTTGTGAACCTCGTCAACGATGAGGATGGCGTCGTCGTACTTCTGCTCGGAGAAGAAGCGGCGCAAGTAAGCTGCCGGATCGAACACGTAGTTGTAGTCGCAGACGATGACCGTGGCGTGGAGTGCGACATCGAGCGATAGCTCGAAGGGGCAGAGCCGCTCGCTCACGGCTCGAGCGTAAACTGTCTCCGGCTCGATGACTTTTTCCGCGAGGAGGTCCTCGATCGCTGTGGAGGTGGCGAGTCTGTCGTAGTAGTTTCTGGCGAACGAGCAGAAGTCGGGATGGCAGTAGAACACGTCGTTCGCGCACATTTTCTCTTTCGCGCGCAGGCAGATGCACGAGACGGTCCTCCAGGCTCCGACGGTCATGCGCAGCGTCTCCGCGACGATTTTCTGCTGGGTGGTCTTCGGGGTGATGAAGAAGAGACGCATCTTGTTTCGGAGGGCGTACCGCAATGAGGGAAAGATGGCGGCAACAGTCTTGCCGATGCCCGCCGGAGCTGAGATGAGGAGGTTCTTTCGGCCCTCGAGGGCTTGCTGCACGGCTTCTATCATCTCATCCTGATAGCGCCGCGTTTCGGGGAAAGGAAATACAATCGCCTCGGCGGTTCTCTTTTGCTGTGCCTGCTTTCGTCTGACTTTGCGATGCTCGGCGAGGAGCCCGCGGATTTTGCCGACGATGAAGTACTGAACCTGCTCCGGGTCGCAGTCAACCTGGATCCTCTCTGGCGCGTCAGTCTCGAGGCTGATGAAGACAAGGTATCCCTCCGTATCTTTGCCGGTATCTTTTGTCAGGAGGAAGGCATAGAGCTGAAGCTGGAGAACGCTCGCCTCGAAGTCGCCTGCCTTGATGCGCTCGATGATGTCCTGCGTCGAGATGACGGATTTCACTTCCTCGACGACGAGCTTGCCCCTCCGCTCGTAAACGCCGTCAATGCGCCCCTGGACGATGGCCGTGTAATCGTCCACGCGCATCGCGTGCTTGACATGCACTTCTTTCCGGTAGGAAACGAGAGCATCGCTGCGTTCTGCCTGATGGCTTTCGTGGGCGTCTTTGCCGAGCACGGCCCGAGCGGGCAGGAAACCTCCGCTGGCGAGCGACCCGATGGCGACGGTTGGCGCCACCAGGTCCCGCACGCTGACCCGTATCGTCTTTTCCTTATCGTCAATTCTTATTGCCATAGTCCGGTGACCGGTTATAATCGCCGAACGGTTGTTCGCGCGCTCTGAGCGCGCGAAAAAAGCTGTGTTTGACCGTCTCCATGATACCGCCGAAAAGCGGCGGGCCATAGAGAAAGTGACCGTCGCGAATGATGATGCCTGTTCTTGCGTCGCGCCAACTTGCCCTCCCTGACCAGATTGTGGTCGCCGTTTATCTTGTCGGGATAGTTGCGTTCGGCGCCTATTTCCTCAAGCGGAGCCGGACGGTGGAGGGATTCGCTGTTGGAAGCCGCTCGATGCCGGGATGGGCGCTGGGGCTTTCGATCCTGGGGACCTATCTGAGCAGCATTACTTTCCTGGCGTACGCCAGCGACGCTTACAAATCCGATTGGAACCGCTTCGTTTTCAGTCTGACGATTCCGATCATCTGCGTCGTGGCGGTGCTCGTTTTCGTTCCACTGTACCGCCGAAAGCTGAGGATTACCGCGTACGAATATTTCGAGGAGAGATTCCATCCCTGGGCGAGGTCGTATGCGGGCGTGAGCCTTGTTCTGATCCAGATTGGTCGCATTGGGGCGGTGCTGTATTACGTTGCGATGGCGTTGTCGGAGTTTGTCGGAGTGCGAGTCCACTGGATCATCCTGGTATTGGGTTTTGCCGTAATCATTTACACGGTTCTCGGCGGGATCGAGGGGGTCGTCTGGACGGACGTGGTGCAGGTCTTCATTCTCGTGGGCGGGGCATTGGCGTGCGTCGGCATCCTGCTCTTCAGCATGCCGGAAGGACCCGGGCAGATTTTCTCCATCGGGTCCGCAAGAGGCAAATTTGGGCTGGGCGGTTGGTCTCTCAATCTGGCTCTTCCGACGTTCTGGGTGATTTTCATCTACGGCATCGTCGAGAACTTGAAGAATTTTGGTGTGGACCAGAACTACATCCAGCGGTATCTCGCCGCCAAATCGAGCCGGGAAGCAAGGAAAGCCCTGTGGACAGGCGGGTTGATTTACGTGCCGGTATCGGCCCTTTTCCTCTTCATCGGTACGGCCCTTTTTGCCTATTACAGTGTCCATAGCGGCAAGCTCCCGGTGGACTACCAGACGGCGAAGGGCGCGGATAGAATCTTTCCCTTCTTCATTGTCACCGAGCTTCCCGCCGGTGTGCGAGGCTTGTTGATCGCGGCAATTCTGGCGGCGGCGATGAGCACGGTTGACTCGAGCATCAACAGCTCGGCGACGGTGTGTATCGTTGACTTCTACAAGCGATATTTCCGGCGGGAGGCGTCCGACCGGCAGTCGCTGATGGGCATGCGCATTGTCACAGTTGTCTTAGGGATTATCGGCACCGGGGCAGCCCTTCTGATGATTCGCGCGAAGTCCGCGCTCGATGTGTGGTGGAATATCTCGGCGGTGTTCGGTGGCGGGATGGTCGGGCTTTTTCTCTTAGGCATTTTGGTCAGAGGAGCCGGGCACGTCAGCGCGCTTTGCGGTGTGATTGTCAGCATTGCCATGATTTGCTGGGCGACGTTTGCCAGGAGCTTGCCGAAAGGCTGGACCTGGCTCGAATGCCCCTTTCATCCCCATCTGACGGGCTTGTTCGGCGCCGCTGCCCTTATTCTCGTGGGCTGCGTTGCCGCAGCGATTCTGCGAGAAGACCGCGGCGCTCCGTCCAGGCTGAATATGGAAAAGGAGTTGCAGAAATGATGAAACTGATTCTTTTCTGTGTCATTGCGAGTGCCATGCTCTCCCGTAGCGGTAACGCCGAAAGTAACAAGCCGCATTTCAAGGGCGAACTGATTTTCGACAAGGTGAAGGGCTATCCGAGTTGTCACGCCGCGACAATTGTGGAGTTGCCGAACGGAGACCTCCTCGTTGCCTGGTACGCCGGAGAGGAAGAGGGAGCGAAGGACGTGGCGATTCTTTCCTCGCGGCGGGAGCGCGGTTCGGAGAAATGGAGCAGCCCGAAGGTGCTCGTGAACACGCCTGATAAATCCGAGGGCAATCCCGTCCCGTGGTGCGATACGAAAGGCACTGTCTGGCTCTTCTACGTGACCATGCAGGGCAATGGCTGGACGACTTGCAACATCAAGTATGTCACGTCGAAGGATAATGGCAAGACCTGGTCCGAGCCGGTTGTTCTGCGGGAGGAACTCGGCTGGATGACCGGCACCAAGCCGCTCGTCTTGAAAAATGGCGAGATTCTCCTTCCCCTCTACGACGAGGTCAACGTCTCAAGCGTGTTCATGATGTCCAGCGACGGCGGTAAAACCTGGCTGAAGACCGGCCCCATCAGGTCGAATCCGGGCAACATCCAGCCCTCCGTCGTGCAACTGAAAGATGGTTCGCTGCTCTGCTACATGCGCACGTGGGTGGCGGGAAAGATGTGGCAGTCCACGAGCCGCGATGATGGCCGCACCTGGTCAGAAGCGACGCAGCACGAGTTGCCCAACTCCGGCTCTCGCCTCGACATGGTCAAACTCACGACCGGCGACCTCGTTCTCATTTTCAACAACACGGCGCGAGGCCGAACGCCCCTTTCCGCCGCCCTTTCTGCCGATGAGGGAAAAACGTGGCCCTTCATCAAAGACCTTGAGACCGAGAGAGGCGAGTTCTCTTACCCGGCAGTCATCCAGACTCGCGACAATCTCATCCACGTCGTCTATACCTACCGCCGCACCCACATCAAACACGCTGAGTTCAGCGAAGAATGGCTGACGCCGGCGCGTCAACGCGAGGCCCCAAAATAAGTGAGCTTGCTCTTGTGAGTAACTGCATCAGTAGGCCGGCACCCCGGCCATTTCGCCGACCCACTCGAGCGTGGCCTTGAAAACCGGGCAGTTCACGCTCCCGTTCTCCAAGAAGAGCAGTTGGCGCAGGTCCGTCACTTGGCCCAGAACCGCCGGCGCGTGTATCGTCTCGCGATAAGCCTTCTTTTTCGGGCTTTTCGTTCTGAACAGTTCTTCCACAATCCTTTTCGGATGCCGGGACGGGTGTTGGTCTTGTTCCTCCACTGGCGTCACCCAGCCTCCCAGGCGCTGAGATGTGCCTATCACAGCGCCCAACCGGTCCTTTGCCGCAAGAAGGAGCATCTCCATCTCGTGCTTGAGGGCCGACGGGTAGAAGCGCCGCATCCTGTTCTTCAAATGCATCCCCTGAATCGCGTAGACCTCCCCCAGAGATCTCTCCACGGCAGTCCTCTGCAGCTCCCTCAGCTCCTCCAGGGTGTCGTGTCTCATGTTGCCCGCGGCGTAGGGACTGTTCGGGTAGAAATCTGGCATGCCCACGACCAAATCCCCTTCCTGTCCCATCAACTTCTCCGCAGCTCGCGGCCCTATCTTGCGAAGGAACTTATCTTTGTTCTCGAGGGGAACCATGTGCAGTCCGTAACCCTTGACCCGGAGCTGTGACCTCCAGCCGCACTTCTCCCATAGAGCGCCGAGGGCTAACCGATCCGAATCCCCCTCAACGAAAATCCACACCTTCACGGCATGGCCTCCAGCTCCCCTGAACGATGTAGGTCCGCAAGGGCCTCGCCTCCGACCGCCTCCAGCATCTTTCGCAGGCTCTCACGCGTCCCAGGCCGAAACCATTTCGCATACGTTCCCTCTCGCGTCATCACCGCGACTTGATCGAGCTCAAAGCACTGCAAGAGGTCGGGGCTTTGCGTTGTCACCAACACCTGCGCCCTCTCTGAGGCGGTCTTGACCATGTCCGCCACAATTGGCAAGAGCCCCGGATGCAATCCCACCTCTGGTTCGTCAATAGCAACGAATGGAGGAAGGAAGGGATTGAGCAGAGCAGCCTCCAGGCACAGAAATCGGAGCATCCCGTCGGAGAGCTCCCAGACGTTCATGGGGCGCTGCATCCCCGCCTCGCGGGTGCGAACGATAACCATCCCCGGGCCGCCCCACCAAGTCTCCGCCCCTATCTCCTCGACCCACTCGTACGCGGACCGCAGATACCCCCGAACCTCCTCAGCGGCGTCCCGGAAATCCACCCTGGTGAATATCTCGTGCAACACGGAAGAGACATTGTCCCCTGTCGGCAGCAACACCTGCATCGGCGACACCTGCGAGGGCTGGCGAGAGGGAGCCTGCGCCTCCACTTTAAAGCCGGGGTAGAACGCAAAGGAGGCAAAAAGCGTGCGCACTGACGAAGCCACGGGGTAGTTCTCTCGAAGCCGAGCCTCGGATAGGAGCAGTGAAGGGCCCTTGGGCGAGAGATCCGCGGCCGGCATGGCATGCTCCACCTCCCCCGTAGGCGCCTCCTCCGGGAACAGAGGCAACTCCGCCAGTCGTTTTTGGCTGGTGTCGAATATCTTGCGTCGCCCCGCTCGCGACTCGAGGTATTTGAACGGTTGGCCGTAGCCGGGAAAAGGCTCCGCGGAGCGCAGAACCTCGTACGCGGGGACAGCCGTCCAATTAGGGGCGCGCTCAAGCCGCACCTCGTACAGGAGTTCCTGACCCTCCTTTGGAGGCAATGAACCCCAGAGCCCCTTGCCGTCCGATCCATCGAACAAAATGCGCCAGCCGAGCGTACGGCTTTCCTTACCGGCGCTGGCGAGCGAGGACAGTCCCTGATGCCACAGAAGGACGTCGTTAAGAGGGTAACCTGCGCACTGCGAGATGAGGTGAAGACAATCGAGCAGTGTGCTCTTCCCCGTTCCATTCCTGCCTATGACGACGGTGAGGTCACCAAGGTCCGCCTCAAAGCCATCGAGCAACCGATAGCCGTCTATTTCCAGCTTCTTGATCATGAAGGAACCTCCTCGCGGGCGCCCTTTGACTGGCTGTCGCGCCCAGACTTTGGTCTCCCATTAGCCCCAACTACTTTTGCACATTATAGCCGACCATTCCAAAGAGGGAAAGTCATCGTTTGCGTGAACACCACCTTCGGGGAGGGCTCCGCGTGTGCTATAGTGATACAAGCGTCCCCGGTTGGCGGATGCGCGCGGGATTCTCGGGTTTTGGCTGAGGACGCGATGGACTTCTCGATGAAAAAGAATTCCATCCGCGAACACCAGTGAAAAACGAGGAAAGGACGGAAACGAATGAGTCAGCTTGTTCACTCACGGCGGGAGTTCCTGAAAGGATTGGGATTGGGTGCGGCGTCTTTGCTCGTTCCAAGGGGCGCGATTTCGTCTTCGCCGGCCTCGGGCAAAGAGGCACGGCCGAACATCATTTTCATCCTCGCGGATGACCTCGGATATGGCGACATCGGGTGCTATGGGCAGAAGGTCATCTGCACGCCCAACCTCGATCGGATGGCGGCGGAGGGAATGCACTTCGCGCAGCATTATGCGGGCAGTACTGTCTGCGCGCCGTCGCGGTGTGTGCTGATGACCGGCTTGCACACGGGTCACTCCTACATTCGCGGGAACAGCGAGGTTCGCCCCATGGGGCAGATTCCGATACCAGCGGACACCCTCACCGTGGCGAAGCTCTTGAAGAAAGCGGGTTATGCGACGGGTCTGATTGGCAAATGGGGACTGGGCGGGCCCGACTCGACCGGCATCCCGAATCGGCAGGGGTTCGACTATTTCTTTGGGTATCTCTGCCAG
>JAUYEE010000054.1 GCA_030691545.1 bacterium
GCAATAATATCATAATGAATATAAGACACAACAGAAAAAAAGAAGGAAAATCAACTTTTGGGCATTTCTTCTCCCAACGGCCAAAAAATGCTCCATTTTCCTCGGAATCCCCCCTTTCTTTCGTTATGGCAAAACTTCAGAAGTGTTTTTTTGAAAATTTTTGCCGCCTCGTTTGGTGGTGCATGGCGCCATCCTGCGGACGCCCCGCGGCCGTGGCCTCGCGCATGCCCGTCCGGCGGTGAGACCTGTGGTCACCTTTTGTCCAAACGCCACTCGCGTCTGCGGACCAAGCCACGGCGTTATGTGCCCACAGAAGTGAGTGAATTGCGAACGGCAGGGACCGGCCTGACAGCCGCGGGAGATGAACGCCCGCAAACGCCGGTGGTCTTCTTGAACTTGGGGGGCCACGGAAATGCGGAGCGGAGACAGCAGCCCCTTGCTCAATGGACGGAGCAGGAGAAGCAGGGGTCGTAGGCGCGGATGAGCATCTCACACCAGCGGCGGATTTCCTTCATGGGGCGCTCGGCAATCGCCTCGGTCATCCCCCGCAAGTCTCGCTCGATCATCATGAAGTTGTGGGCTGTGGGGGTGACGATGTTCGCTTTTTCGATGACGCCCCGTCGGTTGACAGCGTAGAAGTGGTGAAGGAGCCCCCGTGGGGCTTCGGTGATGGCGCCGCCCTCCCCGGCTCGCACGCGGACAAACGGTTTCTCATCTTTCGGGTCGAGGGATTCAATCATCCGGATGCAGTCCTCGATACCGTGAACGATCTCAATAGCCTGGGCAAGGTTGTTGTGGAAGGGGTTGTAGTCGGGGGTGCGGAACCCGACCTTCTCCGCAAGCGCTTTGGCTTCCGGAAGGAGCTGGTCGTACTTGATGTTGAGGCGCGCAAGGGCGCCGACCATAATCGGGTCGGTCTGGTTGAGGCGGGTCTGCTTGGTATTGGCATAGGGCATCTGGAACTCGAAGAATTTCTTGTAGTAGTCGTCCTCCGAGATTCTCATGCCCCGGTTGGACACAATGTCGCCCATCTCGATGGCGTACACTTCTTCATTGCGAATACAGACGAACTCTCGGTCCTGCGTGAAACCGGGGTCCTCAAAATCGGCGACCATTTTCAGGGTCTCGACAGCATCATGGCGGATGGCGATGAGGGCATCGCGCGAGGCACGGAATTGTTCTCTTGAAGGGATGCGGGTGAACCCGCCAACAACGGTCCCGATGGGGTGAAGCCCGCGTCCACCCCCGACGAGCCGTGTCAGGTCGTTGAGGGGCAGGCGCATGCGATTGAGGCGCTGGACGACCTGGGGGTATTTGCCGAGCATCGCGGGGAGACCGGGATACCCCTCGTAGTCGGGCAGAGCCAAAGCGTAGAGGTGCACCACGTGGCTCGAGACGAGCTGGCTCATTGCCAGGAGTCTTCTCAGGAGAAGGGTCTGCGGGCTCGGTTCGACCCCCATGGCTTTCTCCAGTGCACGAATAGCGGTGCTCATGTGAGAAACCGGGCAGATGCCGCAAATGCGCGCTACAATGTCCGGCGCCTCCGAGTAACTCCGCCCGACCATGAATCCCTCGAAAAACCGGGGAGGCTCCCAGATGCGCAACTCAACGGCTTCTGCCTCGTGTCCCGGAACGACAACATGGATCGCCGCCTCTCCTTCAACGCGGGCGACGTAGCCGACCTCGATTCTCTTCTTCTTTGTCTGTGTACTCACGAACCGTTTCTCAATGTGGTTGTTGGCCTTTCGATAAGACCTATACGACCAATACGACACATACCGTCCGTGCTGCGAATCCTGTCAAACTCCCAATCCGAAATCCGACATCGAAAATCCGAAATTCCTGCCTATCGTCCGAAGACGCCGCCGCTCGAACGCGCCGCTTCCTCGCCCGCAACCATATGGAACTCGTACGTCGGAAAGCCAAACAAACTGAACCGGCGAATGATTTCGTCTGGCGGTAGCCCCATGTCCTCGAACTTCTGGGCGAGAGCCATCGAGTTGGCGTTGGACATCGGGCCCCAGCACGAGTAGCACGCCCGACCGTTGCTCGGGCACAGGGCGCCGCAACCTGCGTTGGTGACGGGGCCCATGCAGGGGAGATTCTCCGTCAGAAGCAGGCACGGGTTGCCCTTCATCTTGCACTCGACGCAGACGCAGTGCTCGACCATGTTGGGCTTTCGGTCGAGCAGAAGGGAAATCACCAACTCGTACAAGTCTCTCTCTCCTGCGGGGCAGCCGCGGACCTGCGCGTCCACCTTCACGTACTCGTAGATGGGGTGAGTTTTCACGGAATGGATGCGGGAGATGTCCTGATAGACTCGCGTCTCGATCTGGAGTTCCGGCTGAATGTTCTTCATCGCCGGGATGCCGCCGTTTGTGGCACAGGAGCCAAACGCCACCAGATACTTGCTGTTGCGGCGAACGCGTTTCAACTGGTCGGCCTGTTCGGCTTCGGTGATGGCTCCCTCGATCAGAGCCAGGTCAAAGGGACCGTCTTCCGCGTCGGACTCGGTCTCCATCTTCCCGTACACCAGGTCAATGGCTCCGAGGATTTCCGCGACGTGCCGGATGAAATAAATGAGCTGGAACTGGCAACCCGCACAGCAACTGTATTTGAAAATGCCGATTCTCGGCTTTCCCATGTAAGCCTCCTGTTACAACAATGTATCGGGGAAGCCCGCGAGTTCCTCGTACCGGAACACGGGACCGTCCTTGCACACAAATTTCGGGCCGAGCTGGCAATGGCCGCAATGCCCTGTCCCGCACTTCATCCGTCGTTCGAGAGAAACGTAGATTCGGTTCGCCGGGAATCGCCGCAACAGAAGCCCCCGAGCGACGAACCGCATCATAATCTCCGGGCCGCAGGTCAACACGGCCGCGTTGTCCGGCTCTATGCCCATCTGTGAGAATAAGCCCGTAACGACCCCCGTGTGCCCGTCCCACGTTTCACCGGGGGGAACATCGTCCACGGTCAGGTGAAGGAACGTGTTCGGCTGGCGACGCCAGGTGTCAAACTCCTCCCGGTAAATCAACTCCCCCGGCGTTCGGGCGCCGAAAAGAACCACGACCTTTCCATATTCTTCCCTTTTCTGAAAGACCTCGAGGAGGAACGGGCGCAACGGAATCATCCCCACGCCGCCCGCGACGACCAGAAGGTCTCTTCCCTTGACTTGTTCGAGAGGCCAGGCGGTTCCGAACGGTCCGCGGACGTGCAGAGTCTCGCCAGCCTCCACCCGCATGAGGCGTTTCGACAGCCGCCCAACCGCGCGGATGGTGTGCTCGAAGCTGCCGTCGGCCTGCGGCGGCGAACTGAAGGTAAACGGAGCCTCGCCAAAGCCAGGCAATCCGACCATGTTGAATTGCCCCGAGCGCAACTCGAGCCGCTCGTTGTCATTGCGAAGCCGCAGCTTGAAAGCCTTCGTGTCCGGCGGATGCGCTTTCGTGCCGATAACAACCGCTTCCTTTGGAAGCTGCAAGTTCATTTTCTCTCCTCATCTGCCCGTATCTCGGCGGCTATTTCCGCCAGGTCAATTCCCGTAGGGCACCACGTCATGCATCGCCCACAGCCGACGCAGCCGTAGCAGCCGAATTGTTCCACCCAGTAGCTCAGCTTGTGGCAGACAAACTGTCGCAGGCGGGCCTCGCGTGTCGAGCGGAAGTTCCCCCCATGAACCTCAGCGAACCGCTCATCCTGGCAGGAGTCCCACACCCGAATCCTCTCGATGACCGAAAGGTCCAGTCCCACGCGTTCCCAGATGTCGTAACAGAAACAGGTCGGGCAGACCATCGTGCAGTTCGTGCAGGAGAGGCAGCGCCCCTCACCGGTGATTCGCCACGTGGGGTGGTTCAGGTTTCGCCTCAGTAGCGACGGGAGGTCCCGCGTGTCGAGGCTCTTGCGAAAGCGCTCTTTCGCGGCGGCCTCACGCTTCAACTTCTCACCGATGTCGTCTGGTGTTGGAGGGGAAGCCTCCACGCCGGCAAGAAGTCTCACGCCATTGACTCCGAACGTCTCCACGAGGAAGCGCCCTCCCAGGTCTGTCAGGAGGACATCACAGCCCTGGGGAGGTCCCTGTCCCATCCAGTAGCCATAGAAGGGGCCCGTGCCTACCGAGGCACAGAAGCACTTCTCTCCGATGCTCTGACAGTTCAGCCCGACAATCAGGTAATTCGCCCGCAAGGACGCGTAATTCGCATCCTTCATCTCTCCGAGGAACGTCCGCTCCAGCACTAAGGTCCCATGCAGGTCGCACGGATGAACCCCAAACAGAATTCGCTTTCGTTTCTCCGGAACGACCTCTTCCGCACGATAGCCTTCTTCCGTCCGGGCAAACCGAACAAGCGTTTCTTGAGGGGAGTAAATGGTTTTCGACGCGGGAATCGTGGTGATGGTATAGTCCCAATCAACCTCGAGACCCTCGGCGAGCGGCCGGAACGACGTCGTCTTCCCGGTTTTCACGGGGGCGACAACCTCATAGTCCCGCCGAAGCAACTCGATCCACTCGGCGGTCTGTTCTACACTGGCAACTCTTGCCGAAACCTGGTCCGTCATGGCTTGGTGTGGCCTTTCAGAGGCGTGGAGGTCTCTTTCCCCAGTCGTACCACTTCCAGACGTCCTGGGTAAGGTCCTCGTAAGTCTTGCGGAGCTGCTGGAAGAGTCTCGCGTTCTCGATGGCGATGGCCCCCTGATTTGCTAATGCGGTGAGGAACTCCTCATCGTCCACAGTGAACCGGTAGGGCACCGACGCGTACACCCGAAGAACCCCCACGGGTTTTCCCTTGATTTGCAGCGGCAAGCCGAACATCGAGCGGATACCTTCCCTGCGGGTCTCCTCCGGGTATTGAAGTTTTGCGTCCATCTCGTCTTCCATCACGCGAACCGGCTTCCCCGAGAGAATCTCCCGATCCAGCGGGCTTTTTTCCACTTCCACGGGGCCTTTCTCCACGTACGCCCCGCTTAGACCGTGTGTCGCGTTCATCACTAGGCCTTTCCCTTCCTCGTCGAGAAGGCGAACCGACGCGCCCTTGAAATGCAGGGTCTCCGCGGCACACCGCACAATGCTCTTCAGAACAGTACCAACGTCGAGGCTGGAGCTAATTGCCTGAGCCACCTCCGCCAGAGCTTCCCTTTCCTCCCTAAGCCGGAATTTTTCGAGGATATTGCCTCCCTGAGCCGCAAGGGTCAGGGCCGTGCTGATTTCATCCGCGGTTGATTCATGCGGCTCACTACGGTACACCCGAAGGACGCCGATGATTCGGTCCTTCACTCGAAGGGGGACGCACAGCATGGACCCGATTCCCTCTCGTGCTGCCTCTTCCGGGTAGAGAATCCGCTTCTCTTTCGACACGTCCTCGATGTCCACGACCTCACCGTGAATGACATCCGCGTCAAGGGGCGCCTTTGCCAACTCCACCGGCCCTTTACTCAGGTACTTCTCGCTCAAGCCATACGAGGCGCCCAGCTCCAGAATTTCACGCTTCTCGTCCAGAAGACGAAGGGCGCAACCTTTTGCACTCATGACGCGGGTGCAGCCCGACGCCAGAACGTCCAGCGCTTCCTTTCGACTTTCCGCCAGAGAAAGGTCAACGCATATCCGGCACAGAGTTGATGCAAAACCGCAACCCGACTGACTCATCGGTTAGCCTCCTGTTGACGCACGGGAGTAGGCGAATTCCCGGCGTTGAGCGTAGTTTGCGTAATTCGCGTGCTTATACATTCGCTAATCCAAAAACACAAGAAAAAATTCCGCTAATTACCCGCGATCCTCCAAGAATCACTGTCCTGCGTCCAAGCACAGCAAATCAATCTTGCCCTATGCGCTCGGCAGGGGATTACCTCCCGTGGAAAAACGATCGGGAGTGCATTTTAATACCAAATCAAGTCTGGAAAAGCAAGACAGGTCTTTCGTTTCGCCCCAATAGCTCATGTACGAAAACGCGGGTGCGTTTTTTTGGATTCCTGGACTGCCGGTTCTCCTTGCTTCCACATGAAGTGTTCGGACACAGTGCGGGGCGTCGGTGGATGGAATTCTCAGAGCGAGTCATCGAATGGGCGCGCTGCAGAATCACCCCGCCAATGCTGGAAAGCCTTTCACCTTGTCCAGCGCCGTCCGCGCCTTCCGCGGTTAGACTCCCTCCTCACGGGTTCTCCAGAGTGCGGTAGAAACGCTGCGGGGCGAGGAGGGGAGGGAGACCGGTGAGGGAGCCGTCGTCGGTCCAGGAGGTAGTCTGACTGCCGGAGGAGGGGAAGTTTTCAATGGCAGGGAGCCAATTGAACAGATCGTCGGTGTAGAAGATGGAATAGGTCTTGTTGGGAACGAAGCTCCAGACGAGGGTTGCTTCATCTTGGCCAGGACCCTTCTGCAGACCCGTGTAGAAGAACTCGTAAGCGCCCATGTCCACACTGAAGCTCTTCCCGCCGTACATGATCCTGGGCATGCCCGCAAAATCCGTTCCCGGCAACTTCGGGTCGTTGAATCCCGCATCAATGCACGGCGATGTCGGCTTGAGCCGAAAGTCCCGGTTATCGGAGTCAACGAAGTGTGGATCCCCGCCTACATGCGAGTAAGCGGGCTTGCTTGACTCGGAGAGCTGTGGGTCAATCCGGGCTGTGTTCCCCCAGATGACGCAGTTTTCGATGATCCCGGTGCAATAGTAAAGCCCTCCGCCGACCCCATCCACTGGATCCCCGGGCATCCCGTTCTGGCCATGCTGTGCGTGGTTGAGAACAATCGTGTTGTTACGGATGGTCCCGCCACAGCCGCACAGTCCGCCACCGTAACCGCCCAACGAGTATGGCTGCCCAGACTCGCAGGCAGCCACGTTCCATGCGACAAGGTTGTTCTCGATAGTCCCATTGCAGTCGTAAAGCCCCCCGCCGTACACTCCCACTGTCGCGTTTCCGATGATGACGTTAGCCTGTATAATTCCGTCGCACCACCTTAGCCCGCCTCCATCGGTGTATGCGTAATTTCCTCTAATAGTATTGTTCCGGATTACCCCATCGCAGTCGTCCACTCCATCTCCGTCCTCGATGGTGTTATTTTGGATAATCGCATGGGTCGCCTTCCCGCGGACCCAGCCGTGGATAGTAAATCCTGATACCGAGCAGCTCTCGTCCTCGGCTCCGCCGAAACTGACTCCGGCGACAATCGTCTTCTCGACGACGGTGGGGTCCAGCGGGTCAACGCTTGTAAGGGTGATGCTCTTGCCTTTGAACTGGGCGCCGGCATACAAACCCTCGGCGACGGTGACTCTGTCGCCGTGGTGGGCTGACTCAATGGCTTCCTGGATCGTTTTGAAAGCCATCGCCCACGACTTTCCGTCGCCCGAAACCTCCACGGAACTGTCCACGTACCACAATACGTCGGGATCCGTCGGATCGGAAGCGCGATGCCATTCGTCTATGTTTACGACTCCGTCGCCGTCGGGGTCATCGTTGGCGTCCTGGCCGAGGTTCCCAAAGGAGGCGAGCTCCCAACTATCGGGGAGACCGTCCTTATCGGTGTCGGGCGGCGTTGGTGTTGCCTCGGGTGTGTTCCCGTAGGCGCCCATGTTGATTCTGCCTCCGTTCGGTTCCGGTTCGTTTTCGAATGGAGAGGCGGGATCGCCAGCGTCTATGCAGGGAGACCACTGGTCCAAATGGAAGCCGCCATTCTCAGCACCAGCAAAGCGAGGATCGAAGCGAACGTTCCCTGTTCCGCCGAGGTTCCAATTCTGGATGCAGCAGTAGGCAAGGGTCTGTACCGATGAGACCTGTTCGTCTCCACCGGCCGCGCTGTTCCCCCAGATGATGCAGTTATGGACGCTCCCTTCGCAGCCATACAGTCCTCCGCCCTTCTCTCTGGCTGAATTCCCGTAGATTGTGTTGTTGATGATGACCTTGCACCGGTAAAGTCCCCCGCCGTAGCGAACAGAGGAATTGGCAGCGATGATGTTGTTGCGAATGGTCGCTCTACAATCGGATAGCCCGCCACCCCCCCATGACTTAGCCGTGTTGGAGACGACTGTATTCCCGTGGACCTCTCCATCACAACCGTAAAGGCCGCCCCCGGAATCTCCCGCCGAGTTGTCGCTGATGACGTTGTTGTGGATGGTGCCGTCGCATGCGGCGATCCCTCCCCCATCGCCGGTGGATGAGTTACCGGTGATGATGTTGCTCTCGATCATGCCGTGGCAATAGGCGAGCCCGCCTCCACGCCCCTTAGCGATGTTTCCGCTTATGGTGTCGCCATAGATGGTGCCATCGCAATGGGCCATGCCCGCCCCGTACCCACTGTAGTATTCATCGCCCAGGGCATTGTTTACCATGATCACATTAGTTCGAATCGAGGCATGCGTATGGGCCTCGGGGGTCCCGCCCTGGATCCCAGCCCCCCACAGGGCCCGGCCATTCCGTATTGTGAAACCGGACAGCACACACGCTTGTTTTTCCTGGGCGGTGAAGGACACGACGGGGCCCCTGCCGCCTCCATCAAGGATGGTCGAAGCCAGGATATCCGGGTCCTGGGGGTCCATGCTTCGCAGCGTAACATCAATCCCGCAGAAATGAATGTTTTCCTGGTAAGTGCCCGGAGAGACGATGACTTCATCTTCATCCCCGGCGAGACAGAGGGCTTGCTGGATCATGGGGATCTCCACAGGGACCTTCACAATCCTGGGACCGGTCGCCGCAAGTGGGTCGCTTCCCCGGAGGGCTTCGATCCCATCCCGAAGGCCATCCGCATCGGTATCATCGCGGTTGGGGTCGGTGTCAAGGCCCACCTCGTCGGGGTCGGAAAGCAGATCGCCGTCAGTATCTGGCAATGCACCGTACTCGAAACATCCCATGTCAACACGGACACCGGCGAGGCGGCAGTTACCGTCCAGGTCCCTCTCCGGCCAGGCGAACCAATAGAAGTTGACGCCAGAATCCATGCACGGGGACTGCCCTTGCAAACGGTAGTCGCTCGCAAACTGGGGGTCTTCGGCGATGTTCCCTTCACCCCCTTCCGTCCACCCCTGAATACAGCTGAAGGAGGGTGTGTTTGATGAGCCGATCTGACTAAGGTGACCGCCCCACCCCTGATTTCCCCAAATAATGCAATTGCGGATCGTTGCGTAACAGACGTACACGCCTCCGATATACTTGCTTGCGGAATTGCCACAGATTGTATTGTTTTGGATCGTGCCGGTGCATGCGTACAGCCCGCCGCCCTTGTAGGCCGTGTTGCCAGCTACGAGGTTGTTCTCAATGACGCCGCTACAGAAAGCAAGACCACCGCCTCCGTTGTAGGTCTGGGCCACTGAGTTCCCGGTGATCGTGTTACATTCGATTGCGCCGTCACAACCGTACAGGCCCCCACCGTCACGCTGCGCGGAGTTGCTCGCGACCGTGTTCCCCCGGATCGTCCCATCGCATAGAGCCAGACCTGCCCCGTAAAAAGCGGTGTTCCCCGATATTGTGTTGTGCTCGATCATCCCCCGGCAATACCCAAGCCCGCCTCCATACCAAGCGTCGTTTCTGGAAATGACGTTGTCTTGGATGGCAGCTCTCGTTCGGACGTCATCGGTGCCTCCGCAGATGCCTCCACCTCTAACAAGGTACGTGGCACGACCGTTGCGGACGGTGAAACCGGAAAGGACGCAAGCTTCGTCCTCGGTGCCGGAGAAAGTCACGACAGAGCCGGATTGGTTGCCGTCAATGACGGTATTGGCGACGACAGAGGGGGCGAGGGGATCAGTGCTTGTGAGGATGATGTTCTTGCCGTTGAAATGGATGTTCTCGATGTAGGTGCCTTCGGCGACGAGGACGGTGTCGCTGTGGGAGGCGGAGTCAATTCCCTGTTGGATGGTCTTAAAGGCCGTCTGCCAGGATGTCCCGTCACCGGAGGTGGAAACAGAGTCATCCACATACCGTGTGGCGCCCATCGCTCCGCCCCAAAAGGCGAAAAGGACGCACGGCACAAGTGTCGCGATTCGCGCTTTCATTGTTCCTCTCCCCATATTGAATCGGTAGCCCGGTTCCGCGTTTTCCCTGATCGCGCAAATCGAGCAAGACGTCTCAGCAATCAGTTTACCACATGACTCGCGCAAACGCCTCCAAATAGATTCTGTCTGTGTATAGCCTCACGCACTCGCGGAAGAGGTGGCGGAAAAGAAACCAAGATTTGGACAAGATAACAGGATGCACAGGATAATCCTGAAAATCCTGTTAATCCTGTCCGGTGCACCTCTGCGGTTTGTGCGCTCTTCACAGTGAGTCCTGTCAAAACTGACGGAGTACAGGGTGGCGCTCATATCTCGACGAGCATTCCGTCGTAAGCGACTTCGATGCCAGCGGGGAGAAGGGCGTGTTCGAGCTCCTCGTGGAGAAGTCCGCCCATGTGGCAGAGATGCGTGGCGATGACGCGGGCGTTGTCGCGGAGGGCGCGTTCTTCGATGAGTTTCTCTTTCATCCTGATAAGGGGCTTGACGCCGAGGTGGGCGGTGGGCGGTTCGTCAAGCTTCCCGGCGGTGCATTCGATGATTGCCGCGTCGAGAAGCAGTCCCCGCAGAGCATTCCACGTATCGTCCGGATACCAGCCCGTGTCGAATGCCTGGAGGAATCCCTTGCCGCGAGACATAAAAGCGTAGTTGAGGCAAAGCTCGTTGGCTTTGTGCGAGGCTTTGACAGGGATAACATCAAGGTCACCGGCATCGAAGGAGCGGAAGACCTCGATGGAGTGAAACACAAGTCCCTCGGGCAACGGGGAGCCGAGGGCGCCTTTCAGGCCCTCCTCGATGGTTTCGTTCCCGTAGATGTGGAGCGGACGCGGGGATTCAATATAGGCGAAGGTCCTTGCTCGTAATCGGAGCGAATGGGGATAGAAATGGTCGGGATGGGAGTGGGTGAAGAAAAGGTGCTCGACCTGAGAGAACGGCTTCCCTCTTCGGAGAGAATGGAGAAACGTGTCCGGCGGCAGATCAACCTTGTGCTTCTCGCCGACCATCAGAGAGGCGCGCGAGCGGATGTTCTTTCCGCCGCGACGTGCTGCCTCTCGGCATATCGCGCACTCGCAATAGACCGCGGGAATGCCTTCCGAGGCGCCTGTTCCGAGGATTTCGATTCTCATTAATCTGTTGCTCCTGTCTGAGTTTGCGTGGTTGGAGTGCCGATGAGGAGCTCATGCAGCGCACAACGAAGCCAAACCGCACAGAGCGCGGAGAGCACAGAGCTACAGGGTATTGTATGGACTGGCGCTTGTTACTTCCAGTCGAATTTGTTGTAGCGGAGGATTTCGCGAAGCAGCTTTTTCTTTTTGGGTCCGAGATGCTTCGGGTCGGGATAGCCGAGGGCAATCATCGCGACGACGTCATATTTTCGGGGAATATCGAGAAGTTTGCGGACGCCGCGTTTGCTGAACCAGCCGACCCAGCACGTGCCGAGGCCCATTTCTGTCGCGGCAAGGACGAGGTGTTCCCCGGCGATCCCTATGTCAAGCAGGTAATATTGCGTCCCCTGAACGGCTTTCCCGAGCTTGTTCGCGACGACGTCCGGATGCGCGAGAATGATGATAACCACAGGCGCTTTCACCACGAACCGACACGGGCGATAAATGCTGGAAAAGGCCGCCTCGCCGAGGCGCTCGCGGAGCTGCACGTCGTCCACGACGAGGAATCGCCACGGCTGCACGTTATCCGCGGAGGGAGCGAGCCTCGCCGCCTCAATACACGCCTCGACCTTCTCCTTTTCCACCGGCTTGTCGAGGAAGTTCCGGATGCTTCGTCGTTTGAGGATGATCTCGGATAGTGTCATACGCAATTTCGATTCAGCGGGGTTTCTTTTCTAAGACTACACGGGCTTTCCGTTCTCCCAAAGCTCGGCTTCGCTCAGGTCAAGGGCGGCACTGCTCGTTCTGGTGGGATTTCCACACAGGACGATCCCGCAGAGGACTATTCGCAGAAAACGTGCTCCCTGTGACACCATGTTTCCATTTCCCTGGTTCGCACTGATTGTCTGCCGCGCTATTCGGCGAGCACGCACTGCATCGCTTACCCTGATGCAATTCTGAATATAACTATGCCGAAGAAACAGAAGAACCCGACCACCGCCACGCCCTTGAGGGCATCGGAGTACCGCCACAGCCTGGAATGAAGTCTCCAGAAATAATGGGCGTGGATGAAGAGTCCGAGACAAATGTAGGCGCACGACAGCAGAACCGCATCCGTCCCCGTAAGCTCAAGGCCCTCCCCTGACCTGCTGGGAAGAACCGTCCTCCCCACGATGAGTCCCCTGATTCCGTAGAGAATCGGAGCGAGCGGAACAACCACGCCCCCAACCCACATCTTGACCGGCCCACCGTTCCGGGGAGCTTCGAGACTCATTTCTTCCCCCTTTCACCTTTGGGTCACCGGATTCCCGGGCAAGAACTCCCATCCGCCCGATCCGCCGTGTACTCTCATTCAATCTTCTCCGGGATTCTTCGCTGGATTTGCTGATAATGCTCGTCGCAGAGCCACAGGTAGTCGCCCGTGTACGTCGGGATGCGCTTGAGGCCGAGACGCTCGTGATTCGGGTCTTCCTTACGGAGAAACGCGAGCAGTTCCAGAACCCCGGCTCGCTCCGGCTCGCTGAGCAGCCCCTCACGCGGCCGCATCGGCTGATGAACCTCCAGCTCCCCTTCTAACAGTTTCTCCGTCGCCTCCTTCATGAGGTCCAGGTGATCCTTGATCCCAAGCTCATCAATTGTCTTAGGTCCGAAAAAGACATTCGCCGCCGGAGCAGCCACCGCCAAGACCGTCTTGAGGACGCCGGCGACCAGGTTCGCGTAAGGCGCCACCTTCTTGACCCACTCCCGCGTGGCCTTAAACTCGTAGACGGCGTTGCCTTCCTCGAGAACGGGATGCTGACAGCCCTCCGCCTCGCACCACAGGTGCAGCCGATAACGCTTGTTGAGCAACTGCTTCCAGTCTCCATCCACAGGCTCAATCGTGAACAGGCGCGGCCCCTCCTTCGATTCGCTCGCGATCGCCTGCATGATCGCCATCACGTGATTACGTATCCGGCTCTCCAACCCCTCAAACTCCTTCGCCACCTCCTCGAAGCCGCGGTCCAGCTTCTCCTCAATCCGGGCAAGCTGCTCGCGCGAGTCCTCTTCCTCGAACCCGAACAGCAATTTCAAGATGTCTTGATTCCTGCGGCAAACCTGACACCGAATCGTCCTGTCGCCTTCGTTGAGAAACTGGCCCAATGCGGCAATATCGAATCGCCCATCGCACTGCTCGCCATTCTCTTTCTCCTGGCAGGGGACCGCGAAATAGTACCGGCCCTCCATCCCCGGCCAGTTGTCCGTGATCAACTTATGGAGCACCCGCCTCAGCACGTTCATGAAGTACTCCGGAAAAACTGCCTCGACATAGACGTGAAACTCCCGACCACGCAGCTCGAGCATCGCGTCCCCATGGCTATTGTTGCGCAGGAACATCCCCTTGTGCCAATGCAGCCGGTGGACGTTCCCATCCGGGAGACATCGCTCACAAGCGTACTCGTGCGTCCGCACGATCATCCAGGGAACGAGTCCTGGCGGGTCCTCGTCCATCACGCAGACCAGGGCAATCCGGCGCAATCCTTTCTTCGGGTCCCCTTCCGGCAGCCAGGGTAACTCAGGCCGGACCTGCGGAACGTGCTGCGCCACAAGGCTCGCGTCCTCCTCATGCTGGGATTCATACTTCAGCCGATACGAGACATCGAACTTCTCCATCAGCCGCAGGAAGAAGGGATAAAGCGCCGCCTCATACTGCGTCTCGCCCTTGAACGGATGATCCCACCACACCTCCTTCAGCCGCTCATCCGGCAGGATGCCGTCCATCTCCTGCGTCCTTCGGTCCTCGAGGACAAACCCGATCGCCTTTGTCAGCCACTCCGGCCGGAGGATCACATCGTCTTTCAGGCGCTCGTCCTCGGCGTAATAGACGATATATCCTAAGTCGTGCATCAGGTCCGCCAGCGTTTTCGTCGCAATGGCGTTCAGTCCGTGCCGTGCACACACGGCGGCGAATTCAGCGTAAGAAATCCGCGGGCTTTCCATCGCCAGGAGCTCATCCCGGGCCTCCCGCCAATCGCGATTGAACTCCATCCCCATTTGCTCTAAGTCTTTCGCCGCCTCTGCGATCAGCTCCTTGAGCTCCCTCACCCCCACCATCTCGCCGGTCTCCTCATCGGGCACGAGACTGTCCACCTCGTGAAATCCGACGATCATCGTCCCGAAGTCTCGCATAAGGACTGGCTTGTCAATCCGGGCGATGCGCTCGCCCGTCCGGCAGTGCGTCGAGACGATAATAACGCGGGCGTCATCGCCCACCCGCAACCGAATCATCTTCAGCCAGTCCTCCACCTGGCACTGCTGCACACCTTTCCTCGGCTCCCACGCGACCAGGTAGATGGATCGCCTGCTGAAGAAGAATTGATGCGTGACCCGATACACCTCCTGCCCGCCGAAATCCCACGCGTTCAGCCGAATCTCGACGCCCTTCTTCTCAGGATGCGGCAGGCGCAGCGACTCAATATCAATCTTCACACCGTGCGTCGTCGGCTCCCCTTCTCTCGGCTGTTCATCTTCCCGGTGAGCCATCGCCTTCAAAAGCGTCGTCTTCCCGACTCCCCCCTCACCCACGAAGAGCAACTTCGCCTCATAGAGCTCCTCCCGCCGCTCCGGTTCCTCCAGGCTTCGCAGATACGCCCGCAGTTGATCCAGTCCGCCCTCATAGGCGCTTTGAAGCGCCGGATTGAGCGGGTTACCCCTCAGGTCCAGTCTCCGGAGCTTCTCCAGCCGTGCCAGGGATCTCGGTACTGTCGTCAGTTGATTTGCGATCAGGTCGAGAATCTCCAGGTTGGAGAGGCACCCCAGGCTCTCCGGTAGCGACGTCAGTCGATTTGCCTCGAGGCCCAGCCCCTCCAGATTGGACAGTTGCCCAAAGCTTTCCGGCAACGAGGCGAGTTGATTTCCGCTGAGGTCCAGGCCCTCCAGATTGGACAGTTGCCCAAAGCTCTCCGGCAACGAGGTCAGTTGATTTGCGCGGAGGTCCAGCCCCTGCAGGTTGGACAGTTGCCCAAAGCTCTCCGGCAACGAGGTGAGTTGATTTTCGCCGAGGTACAGCCGCTCCAAGTTGGACAGGCGCCAAAGGCTCTCCGGCAACGACGTCAGTTGATTGTTGTTGAGGCCCAGAGTCTCCAGGTTGGACAGGCGCCCCAGGCTCTCCGGCAGCGAGGTCAGTTGATTTCCGCGGAGGTACAGCGCCAGCAGGTTGGACAGGCGCCCCAGGCTCTCCGGCAACGACGTCAGTTGATTTTGGTTGAGGTACAGCGCCTCCAGCTTGGACAGGCGCCCCAGGCTCTCCGGCAACGAACTCAGTTGATTTCCGCTGAGGCCCAGAGTCTCTAGGTTGGACAGGTGCCCCAGGCTCTCCGGCAACGACGTCAGTTGATCTCCGTGCAGGTCCAGCACCCTAAGGTCGGCCAGTTGGCCGATCTCGTCGGGCAGCTCGCTTATCCCCTCCTCGCATAGGTCCAGCTCCGTCCGTTTCTCGCGGGCAGCCTTTTCGATGATCTCGATCAGCTTTTCGCGGCTGATCCCGTGGTTTTTTTTCTTCGCCATCGTCTTGCTCCGCGACGTGTGTCTTCGTCTGCTATCCTCAGCCCTTGTCGCGCGGCAATCATGCCGCGCCTGGGCCAATCCGTCAATCCTGTTGTGCCCCCCAGGCGTCGGGTGACGAGGGCGAAATTCCCAAAGAATTTCTCGATAGCACGACCGACACATTTTCTCTGTTTCAGGCCAGGAAACGTTTGACAATGGGCGGTAGTCCCAGTAACATGCCACCCAACGTTAGACCGAGGGCAAATTGACATACCCCTCGGTCTTTTCCTGCAAGGATTCAAAATGGCGGGTTTTTCAGGAGGAGGAAGATGAATCCACTCGCGCAAGAGCTCAACGAAACGATTCAACGGTGCAATCCGCATATCTTTGAGATGCTGTCCGACCTCGGCAAGCGGATGTTTTTCCCGAAAGGGATTCTCGCTCAGAGCGCCGAGGCGAAGAAGCATGCTCACAAGTTCAATGCGACCATAGGGACCGCCACGGAAAAGGGGCAGCCAATGTATCTGCCGTGCGTTCATGTGCACTTCAACGGGCTGTCGCCGTCCGAAATCTACCCCTATTCGACCTTCGGCAAGCCGGAACTGAAAGTGAAGTGGCGGGAGAAGATGCTCGCGCAGAATCCTCGCCTCATGACCAAGGACTTCGGCAATCCGATTGTCACCAGCGCCGTCAGCCACGGGCTCGGATTGGTCGGCGACCTCTTCCTCAGTCCGGGGGATGTCATCGTCATCCCCGACAAGATGTGGGGGAACTACCGGCTGACTTACGCCGTGCGGTTCGGCGCAGATTTGAGGAACTTTCCCTTCTACGACGGCGAAGGCTTCAACGTGAAGGGCTTTGGCGAGTTCATCGGCAAGGTGGGTAAGGAGAAAGGGAAGCTTGTCATTCTCCTGAATTTCCCGAGCAATCCCACGGGCTACCAGCCGACCGTCGCCGACGCCGAGGGTATCACCGAAGCTATCCTCAAGACCGCCGAAGCTGGCTGCAACATCGTCATTGCCTGCGATGATGCTTATTTCGGATTGGTTTACGAGGAGGGGCGGCTCAACGAGTCGCTCTTCGCCTACGTGGCGAACCTGCACAAACGAGTCCTCGCCATAAAGCTCGACGGAGCCACGAAGGAGGAGTTTGTCTGGGGATTTCGCACGGGCTTTCTGACGTACGGCCCGGGCGATGAGCGGAACGACCCAGCTCTGTTTGAGGCGCTCGAGAAGAAGACGATGGGCGCCATTCGCTCCTACGTCTCCAACAGCCCGCATCCGTCCCAGTCTATCGTGTACAAGGCTCTCCTTTCGCCAACTTTCGCCGCAGAAAAGAAGGAAAAATACGAAATCCTCAAGGCGAGGGTGGCGAAAATCAAAGAGGTCCTGACGAACCCGAAATATCTGGACGCGTTCACCGCCTACCCGTTCAACTCTGGCTATTTCATGTGCCTCCAGTTGAAGACCGTGGATGCAGAGGCTTTGCGACAGCACCTCCTTCACAAGTACGGACTCGGCGTCATCTCCATTGACAAAAAGGACGTGCGAATCGCGTTTTCGTGCCTGGAGGTGGAGCAGATGCAGGAGGTCTTCGACACGATTTACCGCGGTGTGAAGGAATTGGAGAAGTAGGAGGATCCACCGCAGAGGGCGCAGAGATCGCAGAGAGGACGTATCGGGTAGGAAGCTCCAGGGGGCAGAACCGCAATTGCTTCTGGGTTCGCCTGGCCGGGCAGGCAGTAGCATTTCGCGTAGCCAGGCTTGAGTTTGCGGCCCGGAGAAACTCAACTCCTTGAAAGGCGTCCGAGAAGTACCGCTGCCGTCCCGGCGGCTGTCCTGGGAGCGTCTCGCTCCCAGATGAAACAACGGGGGCATGATGCCCCCGAGACAGCCGGCAAGATGCCAGCGGTACGAGGAGGTAGCCGGGAGGGTGGCACAGAGAGTTTCACCGCGGAGAACGCAGAGGACGCAGAGAATGTTGGGCAGGAGGCTGAGTCGGTGAAGAGTGTGAGAATGCTCGGCAAAGGAAAGGTCGAGGTCGTCGAGCGACCAGAACCCGAAGCGAAGGACGACTGGGCGGTCGTCCGCATCCGCGCCTCCGCTATCTGCGGGAGCGAGCGAGGCCACTATCTCAACGGAGCCAAATACAACTTTGGACACGAGGCGTGCGGCGAGGTCGTCGAGGTGGATTCGCCTAACACCCTCAAGGTCGGCGACAGAGTGATGCTCTTCGCGGCAGCGTTCTGCGGGAACTGCCCCGAATGCCTCTCCGGTCGAGCGGTCATGTGCCGCAACATCGAGTGGCAGGAGGGCTACCATAACGAATATGCCTCTCTTCCCGAGCGATGCCTCTTGCCGATTCCCGATGACATCCCCGACGATGTGGGAGCGCTTCTCGGCGATGCCCTGGGGACGCCCTACCGCGCCATCAAGCGCCTCGGCGTGAACGGCTCGCACACGGTCGCCCTTTTCGGTCTCGGACCCATCGGCCTTTCGGCTCTGAGTATCTGCAAATGGCACGATGCCCGCGTCATTGCCTTCGAGAAACATCCTTTCCGCATCCATCTCGGCGAGGAACTTGGCGCCGACGCCGTCGTTGACTCCTCGAAACACAGTCCCCTCGAAGCCGTGAAGGAATTCACGGAAGGAGAAGGCGCCAGCATCGCCATTGACTGCACGGGGAACGCCGAAGCTGAATCTGCTGCGGTCGCCTGCGTCGGACGGGGCGGGAGAATCGCGTTCGTCGGCGAGAATGCCGGCGCGATTCCCATTTCCCCGAGCGAGCAGTTCATCCGCAAGGAGCTGACGCTGATCGGCTCGTGGTACTTCGCCCTCGACGACTACCCCGAAATGGTCAAGCTCGTCCAGAGCGGCTTTCCCCTTTCTCGAATCATCACCCACCGCTTCCCGCTCGAGAATGCCCAGAAAGCCTTCGACCTCTTCTTCTCCGGCCAATCCGGCAAAGTCTTGTTCGAGCTCTGAGGACGGGAGTGGGCTCTGACAGGATAACAGGATGGACAGGATGTTCCCGCCCCTCTCGGGTCGAGGACCCATCCTCATTCGCACGGCACCGGCTCCCCGTACTTCTCCCTGTCCAGCTTGGCGGCGGTCGCCAGAAGGGCGTCGTACGCAGAATCAGCAACGCCCGAGTCTTCATCCTCTTTGAAGACTTTGGAAAGAGCGAATAGCGCCGTTCTTTCGCCGACGCAGAGGCTGCCAAGCGCATGCCCGGCTTCCTGCCGGACCTCCCATTGTGAATCCGTGAGGCTCTTCACGAGGGCGGAGACCACCTCGGGGCTCGCCTGTCCGAGACCCGCCAGCGCCTCCGCCGCCCGACGACGCACGTACTCGGATGAATCCTTCAGGGTCTTCACAAGGGCCGAGACCACCTCGGGGCTGGCCTCACCGAGACTCCGCAGCGCCCCAGCTCCCCCACCACGCACGTACTCAGATGAATCCGTCAGGCTTTTCACGAGGGCGGAGACCACCTCGGGGCGGGCCTGCCCGAGCCTCCCCAGCGCCCGAGACGCCACAACACGCACAAACCCGTCTGAATCCGTTAGGCTGTTCATCAGGGCCGAGACGACCTCGGGGCTCGCCTCTCCGAGACGCGCCAGCGCCTCCGCCGCCCGACGACGCACAAGCTCGTCTGAGTCCTTCAGGCTCTTCACGAGGGCCAAGACCACGTCGGAGCTGGTCCCTGCGAGACTCCCCAGCGCCCAAGCCGCCGCATAAGGCACAACCTCGTCTGAATCCTTCAGGCTCTCCACGAGGGCCGAGACCACCTCGGCGCCGGCCAGACCGAGACGCCCGAGCGCCACCGCCGCCCTAGCACGCACATACTTTTTTGAATCCTCCAGGCTCTTCACCAGGGCCGAGAGCACCTCGGGGCTCGCCTGTCCGAGACTGCCCAGCGCCTCGGCCGCCCGACGACGCACATACTCGTCTGAATCCGTCAGGCTCTTCACGAGCGTTGAGACCACCTCGGGGCTGGCCTCACCGAGACTCCCCAGGGCTTCCGCCGCGGCACGACGCACATACTGGTCTGAATCCGTCAGGCTCTTCACGAGGGCGGAGACCACCTCGGGGCTGGCCTGCCCGAGCCGCCCCAGCGCCCGAGCCGCCACAAAACGCACATACTCGTCTGAATCCGTCAGGCTCTTCACGAGGGCGGAGACCACCTCGGGGCTGGCCTGACGAAACCGCCCCAGCGCCTTCGCCGCCCTGAGACGCACATACACGTCTGAATCCGTCAGGCGGGTAACGAAGTGATCGTCGACCTGGGTCCGCGCTTGGCCGGGGGAGACTCGGGAGAGGAGTTCGAGAAGGCGGTCGTTGAACTGTCCGGAGGCTGTTGTCCGCCAGAGGTCAATCCCCTGCTTGACGACGTCGAGTTGAGCGGCCGGGGAAATCCTGAGGTCGTCGCAGATACACTCCAGCGAGAGGAGCAGGTCTCTGTGAAGGACATTCTCGAGGGGCGAGCCAGCGTTTCGCATCTCGTTGATGAGACCCTCGCATCCCTGGGGGTCCTCCATCAGTACCGCGAGGCAGCCCGCGGTGAGGAGGACGACTTCTCGCCAGCGGGGATGATGGAGAACGGGCCGGAGGCGTTTCCAGATTTTGTCGCGGTCCATGGCGACATGCTTGGCGGTGAGGTATTCCTGAAAGGTGAGGTGGAGGAAACCGTAGGCATTCTGGCCGCGCTCGGCGATAAGTCCGCTCTGCCTTTTCATGACCTCGAGGAGAGATTCCGCTTCGCGTTCGGCGATCTTCTCGTCCGTGCCGCCGCCGTCCATCATGGCCTTAATCATGACCTTTCGGAGCTCTTTGGCCGGAATGACGCCAGAGGGATAGTCACAGTGCATTCGGAAGGCGACGGGGCAGAGGACATCGAGGATGTCACGCTCGTCGAGAGCCTCTCCTGCGGGAATCCCCGAAATGTCGCGGGCTTGTGACCAGGACTCGATGAGTGTCTTGGTGCACTGCGCGTAAAGCTCCACACGGCGGCTCGGCATTTTCTTTCCCTGGCGGTGGATGAGGGAGAGGATGGTGAGCATGAGGGGATTGCGGGCGAGGCTCCTGACGCCGGGGTTGCGGATGATGGCCTCGTGGAGGTCCTTGCCTGCCTGCTCGCCTTTCCGGATGGCTTCGGGGGAGTCGCCTCTGGCGAGGTTCTCGAGGGCAATGGACCATTTCTTGGAGAATGTTTCGATGGCAGGGTCGTCGAAAGGCTCCACGGTCAGCTCGTTAAAGTTGGGGCCAACGGGCGCGTCGTTGTAGCCGATGATGCGCGACGAGATGATGTAGGCATTCTTAGGGTGTGCGGCGACGAAACTTTGGATCTGTTTTGCCATTTGAAGGCGGTCAGACATGGTGAGGAGCTCGTCGAGGCCATCCAGCAGGATGATTGCGCGGCCGGATTCGATATCGTTCCTGACAACCTCCGTCGTTTGGGCGCTGAGGGCGGCCTTCTCGATCTCGCTGGCGATATGGGCCAAGAGGCCATTCGGGTCCTTAGAAAGAGCCGCCACTGAGACCAAAATGGGGGTTCGGCTTTCCAAGACGCGGAAATGCTCTCGAGCCGGCTGAGGGCTTGTGGCATAGGCAAGAGTGATATATTTGAGGAGCGTGCTTTTGCCGGCGCCGGGATCGCCAAGGATGACGGCCCTCGGGTTGGTCGCGAGGGCTTCCGCGACCTCGACGACCCGGGATTTCTCGCGAGTCCTCCCTTCCTCGTAGAGTTCGGCAGCATCTGGCTCGGGCGGCTCGTGGGCGGGTTGCCTTTCGGGGGTGTCCGGCTTCCCCCTTTCGCGCTCTGCTTTCAAAACGGGTCGGGCGAACGTTTCACGCACCTTCAAGGGAACGAAGATGTCCTCAAGAGGCAAGAAGAGGGGCTTACCGGAGATCGTGGCGCCGGGGAGGTATCCGGCGAAGTCAACCTTGGCGTGCCGCCCCACCAGCCACTGGCAGTATTTGGCACGCAGCTCGCCGGCTTTGCGAAGGCTCAGGCCGCCCCCGGGGGGAATGCCGAGGACGTCGCACGTCCAGCTCCACAGTTCCTCCTGAGTCGCGGTCCCAAGGATGGTTGGCTGGCCCAGGACGATCACGTCAAGATGAAACTCGCTACGAATTATGTCTCTCCATTTTGCGAGAGTTGTCTCGCGGGGGTCGCCCCAGGTCATGAAGAAAACGACCTCCGCAGGCTCGCGGTTCGGGTCTTCCTTCCAGCGCTCTACGTCGCCTCTTATCTTGTCGAGAGAGCACTCGAAGGATACGGAAACGAAGAAGGGCGTACCGGGGGGAGGCATGGAAACGCCGTCTTTTCCGAGGTCGTGCTCGAAAGCGCTCTGCCGTATCCGGATGTGGGAAAGAAGGTCCACGCAGAAACGCTGGAAGGAAGCCCATTCCCTCTTGCGCCGCATCTGCTCGATGCGGGCGAGGAGCTTTTCCTTCCTGTTATCAATCAGAAGTCCGTCAGTCATGGCATGTCCCCCTTATGTGGGAGTGTTCGATGTGAATATAGCAGAGGCGGGGCGGCGCGGCAAGGTCAGGTGGCGAGGTGTGTAATAAAAGGCCCGAAGGCGAAAAAGTGGGCCTTTGTGGGCCTTTTGTTACAAAGCTGAGATGGGGTAAGCGACTGAGGGAGAGATGGATAAGGGCGGAGTGGGTTGTTGTCAAAAAGGCCCACCCGGGGTGTCGAGTGGGACGGAGAAGCAGTAGCCCGCAATGATCGAAGGAGCGAAAGAAGCCGGGTATTGGACGCAGAGCGCGGAAGGAGAAGCTCGCTGGGTCCCTGTGCGAGGGAGGCGTGATTGTGTGGTCAAGTTGTCTTCTCATTTAGGCAGGATTATAGTATATATGCGACGTTCTGTCAATTCGATAGTGAGGAGGGGGGTGGGTGCATCTCAGTGGCAGAGTCTGGGGATGGATCTCGAGTCCCCTCCGGCGATTCAACTGCGACACCGGTTTCCCACGGCAAGGCCGTGTACAGAAGGGTGCGCCACCAGGTGTTACTCGCTTCGTGCCGCCCCCTGCGGTGGCTTGATTGGATTTGGGCTTTTGGTCCCACGGGCTGACGCCCGTGGCTACTTTCTGTCATCCACTGCGGGGATTCAGGAAGTGTCGTGCCGCTTGCGGTTTGTGTCCCTGTCGCCTTCCCGGCCAACCGTCTCAACGTAACGGACACCGGTCCGCTTCTTTCCGTTAGCCCCGGTAAGGGCCAGCCTCTGTTTCCCCGCAGCGTGGGGGCCAAGTTCTTTTCCTTAGCCCCGGCAGGGGCGACACTCTTCTTGCCTCGGGCGTAAGCCCGTGGATGCCCGAGACACTAACCAACCCCAAGCCCCCGCAGGGGGCGACAGTCTCTTTGTAGTAAGCATGAGATCGGCCACTTTCCCGGTGCCGGCATGGGCGCAACGCCCTCGCGCCCGCGCCCAGACAAGATGCTCTCGTACAGGGCCCCGCATGTCAATCAAACGCAGCCACACCCCGTTGATGGCGTTGTGCGGTCGAAGGGAGTGTGGTACCATCAGTTTGCAGGCGGACGTTTCGGTGTGTTAGCGGATAGACCTATCAGAGGCGCGGGCCGCCGGAGGGTATAGGTTGCCGGGGCGGGGCCAAGCGGCAGGATGCGCGAGTCGAGACCACCCGATTTGGGTATTGATGTTCCCCAACGCGTTTTACTAAGCTTGGCGCCAAAGCTCTACTGAGGACGGTTTCATGAACGGGAGGATTACCAATGGACTCTCTGGACGAGATAAAGGCTCTTCTTGAGGAAATCAGGGACGGACAAAAGGAGCACTTCGAGGCGTGGCAGAGCGCTAATCGGCAAGCACTGGAGCGCCAGGAAATAACGATTCGCGATGTCAGGCGGCGCATGAAAAGGGGTTCGATCGTCGTCTTTCTTCTGATCGCCGGGGTCGTTTTCCTGACCTACGGACTGCCGTGGTTAACGCACTACCTCGAGAGCAAAAAGTACACCGTGCAGGAGCTCGTCGAATTGTATCAACGCGGTGGGGGCTATGATGACTTTGCGGGTGAGAGGCTCATGCGAATGGGCGAACGCGCAAAAGAAGAGTTGATCCGGCTTTCCGATGATCCTGCAAGTCCGACAGACGTCGCGGAAACGTCGCATGAGCTGTTGCACGGTCTTTTCCCATCGAAGGAATCGGAGGCCGCCATCGAGCGGTATATCAATCGGATTAAGGACCCAACGAGGCAAGCTGAATACAGACGGGTGTGGCAGGGGCGTTTTCAGCCAGACTAAGTGCTCCCATTCATAAACACGGTGACGCATTACGGATGAATCCATTGGTCGAGAAGCCCGGCTGAAGCCGGCTCCGCCGGGACAACACGCAGAAACGCGACCACCCGCTGAAGCAGGTGGCTAAAGAGGATGTGCCGGCTGAAGGCCGGCACAGGGCGTTAGCACAGCTGGCGTGGGTCATAAGCGACACTCTCCGAGGATTCGTCGCTGTATTTATGAACATCTGTACTAAGGGGCCGCCTTGCCGTGAGAGGTGTTTGCCCGCGCAGGTAATGGCAAAGAGTAATGGCGCCGGGGGAGGGCAGGGAGTCCGGCGCCATTCGCGGTGTCTGGCCGCGCGCGGGCTGAGCGCTGCGTCCCCGCTTCAGCCTTTAGAATAAAGCCCCTTCGCCCGGCGCGGCCAGCGTTGCCTCATTCCAGACCCCCTATGACGTGGCCCGTCAATTCGCTGACGTGTTGGCTCCACGGGATGACAGGGTATCGGTGGTCTCGCACGGGCAATCCAGTCCTATTTCAACCCGACCAGCCGCCGCGACTCTCTTTCACATCCTGTTCATCCTGTGCATCCTGTCAGCAAACTCCACTCCGTGTCCCTTGGCTGGCGTGCGCCGTGGTCGAGGAAGTGGCTCGCTCCACACCCATCTGAGGGCGGGACGCCCTCAGGACAGCCGCCGAGACGGCGGCGTTACCGTTCACACGCCACCTCATTGAGGCCCGGATGACGCACTGGGACGTAGCCACGCCCGTTAGCTGGCAGAGCTTGCGAACCTGCGGACTCTGCCTCGTCAGTCTCTCTCGTCCCACCAACCGTCCCAGCCGCGCGACTTCGGGTCGGGATTGTATGGGTCGTGGTCGAGAGGCGCTCGTCCGGCGACCCACTCGATGTGCCCGTCGGCGCAGGCGACCATGCGGCCATCCATTCTATGGTTGGACCTCTGGGTCAGCTCCTTGTACGTGCGGTCGCAGAGGATGCGGACGGTGGACCCGGCGGCGGATTCGGTCCAGGCTTTGTTGGCGGCGGATTTGTCGAGTCCGTACGCATAGCTGACGTTCTCTTTCTCGCCGCGTGCCCGGAAGGGCTTTCCGTTGTCGGTCTCGCTGGTTCGTCGCGGCATCCTGTCGCCGGAGCTTGCGCAGACGAACACCTCGAGGTCGGAGACGAAATCGGGATAAAGAATGCCGAGGTCCTCATACTGAGTTGTCGCGTTGCCGGAAGCGCTTGTCGGATATGAGCCTCCGAAACACGAGGCGTACATCTGGATGGCGAGGCCGATCTGACGGATGTTGTTGCTGCACTTGGCTCGTTTCGCCGCTTCTCTCGCTCTCTGGAGAGACGGCAGGAGCATCCCCGCGAGAATCGAGATGATGGCGATGACGACGAGAAGCTCGATGAGAGTGAAACCGGAACGTTTCTTCTGGCGGAACATGGTCCGTCACCTCCTTTCAGGGTTGCCTTCCCGCAGGGTGACGGTCAAGCGGTGTGAGAGCTTGGCCTCCTGGGGAAGATCAGGGAAACGTTTCTTGGTCGGCCACGGAAGACTTCACCTCCTTTCTCTCGGAGGGAAGGCCAGGCAGGTCTTCCCCGGCACCCTCACCCCCTCGGTACGGCCTCCGGGCAGGCGATCCTGAAGGCCGTGCCGGTTTATGAAATTGCATCAGGCGTGCCAGACTGGTTGGGGGATGAAACATCGGAGGCTCTGGAATCGGCGTTCCAATCCATTGCCCGCGAGGATATAACGCAGTGGGGGTTCCCGTCTCGAAAGCCGCGTTGCCACTCGGCCGCGGCCGCAGTGCGCGTTCTCCACGCCAACCGCGTGAGCCTCACGCCATCGTACGTGCGGGGGGTGTCCGGCTGCGCTTCGCTTTGGGCTTTGGTGTCTTAGTGGTGACTCTCGTTCAAACCACAAAGGCACGAAGGCACTGGGTGCTGTGTTGCGCAAGCTCGGTCACGTATCATGGATGAATCCATTTATCGAGAAGCCCGGCTGAAGCCGGCTCCGGCCAACAAGGTTCGCTACTCCGGGACCACCGCCTGAAGACGGTGGCTAAAAGGGAGTGCCGGCTGAAGCCCGGCATTTGCACTTGCGTTTCCGAGTCGGTTAGGCCAGATCACCAAGCCAGGATTGATAACTGTGTTCACGAAAGCGTGTGCTTGGGGGCGAGAGCATGAGCGGGCCATAAGGATTTTTTTGTAATCCCTCACTTATGGGCGGGAGACGCGGCCAAAAAGAAACGAAGATTTAGACAGGATAACAGGATACACAGGATAATCCTGAACATCCTGTCAATCCTGTCTTGTGTCGCTCCGCGGTGCATGCGTTCTTCGCGCAGAGTCCCTCTGTAACTGAGGCCTTACATTTTTTTCGAGGTTGACATTGAAATTTTTCGGTTTTTGTGGTATCATATAAAAAGAACATGGTGCCAGCCTTGTAGGCTGTCCTGGCTGAAGCGGGGGCGGCCGCGAGAAGTTCCAACCAACAAAGAGAGGTCTGGCTATGAAAAGGCTTGGTTTACTGGCTTTCGTGACGCTGCTTCTGACGATTCCCACCGCGTACTCTACCTTCTCCCCTCTGCCGGAACACCCGATCTCTATTCAGCTCATGACGAACAAGGAGGCGTACGAGCCGGGGGAGCCGGTGGAGATCAGCCTTCTGGCGATTAACAAGACGGACCGGGAAATCACGCTCAATTTCCCCGATGGACACCAGCAGGACTACTCCATTGACGGGGTGTACCTGTGGTCAAAAGACAAGTCCTTCACCGAGGCGCTCACGAGCGTGACGATCCCCGCAGGGGGGAGTGGGGTGGTGGGGAACTATGTATGGCCGTTTGTTCATACCGCCGAGGATTACTATCTGGCTCCGGGGACGCATTCGATCGTGGGGACGGTGGTCGGATACGGGGATAGCTCGCCCGTTCCCATCGTAGTCCGGGAAGAGAAGAGACTCGAGGTGACCGTCTCGACGGACAAGGAGGTGTTCGGGGTCGGGGAAGAGGTCCCGATCCACGTGACCATTACGAATGTCAGCGACGCGGCGGTCGTGTTGAAGTTCACGTCTGACCGGGAAGCGGGTTACATCATAGACGGCGTGTATCGCCAGTACAATGGCAGCGGGTTGCTGGATATTTACACGGAGATTCCTCTGGAGCCGGGCGATTCATACACCTGGGACTTCGTCCACGACCCTGCGGACTACACGCTCGAACCGGGAAAACACAGTATTGTAGGAGTTGTTGTCGAATACGGACATAGCGCGCCGTGGGTCATCTACGTCAAGGCCGGTCTGGAGGTAACTGTTGACACAGACAAGAACGAGTATGCTCTCGATGAGAACGTGCAGATTTTCGTGACGGCGACGAACAACTCGAACCAGGCCTTAAGACTGGAGTTCCGCTCGAGCCACGAGGCGAGCTACAGCATTGACGGCGTGTACCACTGGCATGAACATCAGCCCGGGCTTCCGGTCGTGACATATCTGGAGATGGCTCCTGGCGAATCGAAGACCTGGGAGTTCACTCACACCCCCGAGCAGTACCGCCTCCTCCCCGGCCCGCATTCTGTTGTGGGAGTAATCATCGGCTATGCCAAGAGCGAGCCAAAGAAGATTTTTGTCGGGGAGGCGGACGTTCCGATCGAGATTTCGGTTTCGACGGATAAGGAGGAGTACGAGGTTGGGGAGCCGGTCAAGATTGACGTCTCGGCGACGAACAACTCCGAATCGCCCGTGACGCTGCACTTCCCGACTCTTCACCAGGCAGATTACGCGATTGACGAGGCATACCTCTGGTCAAGAGGGAAGTTCTTCCTTCCGATAGGCGTTACTTTGACGCTGCCGCCGGGTGGGCAGATGACGTGGCACTTCGTGCACACTTCACGGGAGTATCGCCTGTTACCGGGAGAGCACTCGATTGTCGGCATTGTGGTCGGGTACGGGAAGAGCGATCCGGTCACCATCACGGTGAAGGAGGGAATAGCGGATGAGCTAACCGTTCGCGGACTACTTCTCAAAGATGAACCGCCCAGAACTGACGGCGGCCCCTACGGCGGGCACCCCCCGTACTTTCTGTACACCGGCGATCCGGACAAGGTGTACTGCCTGTTCCCAATGAACATTGACCTGGAACCTCACGTGAACAAGACCGTCGAGGTTACCGGGCACTACGTTTACACGCTTCTTCCCATACCGGGCATCGGCTTAGGTGTGACGAGTATCCGAGACCTTCTTCAGGTCGAGGTCATGACTGACAAGGCGAAGTATTACCAGCAAGAGGACATAGTGATTACCGTCATCGCGCGCAATGTGACGGAGAACCCGGCAGAGACGTTCACCCTTTTCATAGACCCCTTCTGGCACGTTGCCGCATGGGTGGACGACGTGCGAGTTCCGAACGTGGAAGGAATCATGCGGCCCGTGGGCCCTTATGCGATTGAGATACCGCCCGGCGGGACAGAGCAATGGACGCTGGTTTACAGCGGCAGCGAACGCCCGCTTCCGCCCGGAGAACACGGCGTCGTCGGCGAAGTCGTCGGATACGGGAAAAGCGGAAGGTTCCCGATTGAGATTATCGAAGAGCCCGTCGAGAAGATTGTCCTCCAGGGTATCGTGCAAGAACTGAGTGACGTTTACACCGCCGCCGACGTGATTGCCCCGCGGTACGTTCTGGTTGACCGACTGACCGGGGAGAAGCTGTGCATCCTGCTCAGCCCGTGCATTCCCTTTGGCCAATATTGGGGCCAGTACGTGGAGGTCATTGGCGTGCCGTGGCAGCAAATCGTTTACCGCGACCAGATGCTCGGCACGGATCAGGTGGTCCGCGCGCTGTATGTGCTGAATATTCGGCGGCTGTTGGCGGTGGCAGTCTCGACAGACAGGATTTTCTACAAACCGGATGAAGCCATCACCATCTTCGTGACGGCAAAGAACTGTACGCCGGAGGAAATGACGCTGATCTTCACCTCCGAGGACCAGGCGTACTACAGTATCGCCAGCAATTCCGCGACGGACACCCTGACAAACTCGCTGAGCACAGGGTCCGAAATCACCCTCCCACCCTACGGGCTGCATGTCTGGACGTTCACGCACGCTTGGGGCGAACCGGCGCCGGCGCTCGGCACCTACACCGTGACTGGCGGCGTGTACGGCTACGGTCAGGCGAGCCCGATTGTCATCACACTGAAGGAGGAGCCGCCTGCGATCGTCACGGCGGAGGGAGTTGTCGAGACGTTCTGGTGGTACAAGTGGGTCGCGGGGACGGTGCAGCCCGACTGCGTGGAACCCGAACCGTGGCCGTGGATTTACCCGTCCCGGTATGTCCTCTTTGACCCGGAGCAAGGGCAAATCCTGTACTTCCTCAGCAGCCACCGGGTTGAGCTTGGCTGGTACGTCGGCAGGCACGTTCGGGTCACGGGTTACCCGGCGCAGGACATTGTGTTTGTTGAGGAGCCGAAGATTGAGTTGAGTCCTGCCGGTGAGGAGGGCGGCGATCCGGGAGACTCGAATCCGCCGTTTATCCCGCCGATCATCTGGCCTCCCGTCGAGAACCATCTTGACGTGGTGTCGGTCTTGCCGCTGGACGATAACCCGCCGCTAGATGAGAACGGCGACGGCATCCCCGACGTATGGGAGATTGTCACCGGATTGCGGGCGCTGGGGGCCGAAAAGGGCGAGGACTCCGACGGAGATGGCGTCCCGAATGGAATGGAGTACTTCTTCGGCACCGACCCGCTTGATCCCGCGTCCTGTGTTGACGTGAAGACCGTCATCAATCCGGCCGGGTTAGTCGTGCTGCGGTGGGGCACCGTTCTTGGCAAGATCTACTCGGTGTACTGCGCGGATGGCGGAGGACCCGGGCTGCTTGAGTGGCGGCTCCTCGTCCGCGGCATCGGTGGCACAGGAGGCGAAGTCGAGTGGACTGATGACGGCTCGGCTGAGGCGGCTCCGTCCAACGCCGCCGGGCTGAAATGCAGGTTCTACCGCGTGATGGTCGAGTAATCGGAGCGGAAGCCCCCGCGCCGGAACGGCGGGCGTGATTGGCGACTCTGAAGCGATCTCGCGCGGGGAGATAATAAGAGGGCCGGCACCGTGAGTGTCGGCCCTTCGTTTTTTCGTCTGACGACTCCGAAGTACCGCTGCCGTCCCGGCGGCTGTCCTGGGAGCGTCTCGCTCCCAGACAGAAAGACGGGGGCAAGATGCCCCCGAGACAGCCGGCAAGATGCCGGCGATACGAACCACTGATCCGGAGACGCTGGGATGGACGTTTGTCCTGGCGCCGCTGCGCCGGTGGGGTGGGGATCTTTCTCAACGCATCGGGTCAAAATACTCGGACGCTTCGTTCATATATTTCAGAAGCTTGTTCTTCTCCATCCACTCGCAGTGGGCGTCGCAGAAGAGGAGGTTTCCTCCGCCCGTGTGTTTCAGTTGGAGGTTCGCGACGTCGTTCTCGGCGCCCGTCGCGACGAAGCGGCCGTCGTTCAGCGTCAACTCGCTTTCGTCAACGAGAAAGATCGTGCTGGGTGGGCGTCGGATTTTTGAGGCCTGCATCCCGATTCGGTGGGGCTCCGGAGGGTCGAAGGCGCCGTTGCGGGTCTGGTCGAGGAGCCAGTTCATCGCGTAACTCAGTCCGCGTTTTCGTCCACACAGACCGGCCGAAGGGCACAAATAGGGGTTAGTCCCGGGTGAGGAGAACCATTCATCCGGGAGTGTCGAGGTCGCCGTCCCGTAAGGGGACGTGCGCCGCATTCCCGGCATCACGTACTCCCACATGGAGCCCCCCTCCACCTGTATTCTCTGCAAGGCGGCCGGGTCCTGCTGCGGGACGGAAACCACGTTCCCGCCATACGTCCAGTCGTAGCGCCCTCGCATGCCGGCAGACCCGGTTGCCGGGAGATGGTCGTCGTTGTCCGCCGCGTACATCATGATGGCATTGCCGAGCTGGCGCATGTTCGAGAGGCACTGCGCCTGCCTCGCTTTCTCTTTGGCGGACTGAATTGCCGGCAACAACAGCGCCGCAAGGATCGCGAGGATCGCAATCACCACCAACAGCTCGATCAATGTGAACCCTTTTTTCGTGAAGGATTTCATGGCAGAATCTCCTTCCTTGCTGTCCGTCAGGAACTACTTCGTTGGCTGGGGCGGGGCGGCAGTATCCACCACCCGCACCCGCACCTCCGGATCGTTCCGAAACGCTTCCGCGAGTTTTTGCGCTACGGCGTTGACGAGTTTCGCCGCAAGCTCCGGGTCCTCTATTTCCGCTCTCACCTCCACAAACCGCGTGTCGCCCGCGCCTTCGACGATCACATTGCTGACCATCTGAGGCGTGACGCCAAGCGATTCTGCCACCTCTGCCTGAAGGCGCGTGTCGTGCGCCCGGCTGATGACCCGGGCGGAAACCATCTGCTCCTGCGCTTTCACTGCGGACTCCGTCGAGGACGGGGATAGCCCCTCGGTGGAAGTGCTCTCGACGACCAGTCGCGCTTTTGCCACAGCCGCGCGCTGGGGCGCGCAACCCGCCATTGCCACCAAGGATAACCCGCCAAACAGACAGAACAACAATTTCACCATTCCCTCCTTTCCTCGCACGAACGAGGCCTCGCGCGATTCGTCCATAAATAATTGCTTACACGAGCAAAAGAATACACCTGTTCCCAGGCCCTGTCAATATTTTGAGCACGACACAGAGTCGCCGCCTTGGTTCCCGTGCGGATGGGGGATGGGCTCCCCGCCCGTACGACCCGAGCGGGTGCGCCTACGGATGAGGGGGCACGGATGAATCCCCTCATCGAGAAGCCAGGCTGAAGCCTGCTCAGGCACAAACCTGCGGCGTCATAATGCCACGGACTAACCTATGTTTGTCAGTTGGTGTCGTAAGTTGTTGATTTGCAGGGGGCCGGTTTTTCAATTTGTCATCCCGGGGTCTTTTTAAGGTGCAGTAGCATGCTTGTTGTGCCTTTCGGAGCCGGGGGGTTGCAGGTTGGTGATT
>JAUYEE010000161.1 GCA_030691545.1 bacterium
ACGTCCAGGAAAAGGTTCTGGAGGCCAAATCCATCTTCTCCGACCTTGAATGTCCCCTGCTGGAACTCCGAGTTGCCGCTGTCTCCGCCCAAGAGGCGGCGAAGCGTCTCCGCAGAGAAATCCTCTTTCAGAAAGACCACAACTCGCCCGCCAGATTTCAAATATGACTCCACAGATGACAACTCGCCCGCCCGCAGCTTCAAGAGGTTCGGAAAGATGACGACGCGGAATCTCTCCAGCGTTTCACGCGAGATGACGAAGAACTCCTCAGGAGAGAAGGGGTACTGTTGCCCGGTTGGGTCTATCAGCTTGGTGAGAAAAAAGACCTCGTCGAAATCGGGGGGAACGAGCCTGACCTGGCTGAAGATGCCGATGGGAACACCTTCGCCGACTTCGAGGGCGTAGTATCGCTTGTTATCGGTGTCAAGGTCGTCCTTTTCCAGAAGGAAATAACCGGAGTGCCACCCTTTCCCGGCAGGATGAAACTCGACCTCCTTTTCGATGCTGGACAGTCCGGGAAGGGCGAGCGCCGTCTCGGCAATGACCGAGCCCGTCCCGTCGTGCATGCCGATGCGCCCCTGAAGGGGCCGCGGGGAGAAATTCCTTGCCTCGACGCGAAAACCGAAGGTTCTTCCTAACCGCTTTTCCGGCGTGGTCAGGATTTCGACGTTCGTGATGGCAACGTTCAGCGCATTGGAGTCCCCCGCGACATCTATAACAACGACCGGGATATCCTCTGTCTTCTCTCGGTTCGCGATGGACTCCCAATCGCGTTTCTGCGTGTCCGTGATCAGGAAAATCCCTCTGTTCTTCGTGCCCGACGGTCGGAGAACAATCCTGGCCTGGGCGAAGACTATGTCTAAGTTCGATGAACCGTAACCGCATTGAAGAGAATCGAGCCAGCGGCTCATCGCCAACCGGTCGCTCGACAGAACTCCCCTCTTGAATCCTTCGCTGGGCGGTCTCGACGTCAGAAACAACGCCGCGCGGTCGCCGCGCCCCAGGTGCGAGAGGAGTAGGCGGGCCTTCTCCTTCGCCAGGTCAAACCGACCGCGCCCGTTGCGGGCATACATGCTGTAGGAATCGTCGAGAATGATAGCCACCGCCTTGCTTCCGGAGGCAAACAGATTCGTCTTCAAGACCGGCTTGGAGAGAAAAAGAGCGAGGAAGACCAGAACTAACATCCGCAGGATCATGACGATGATTTCTTCCAGCCTCTTCTTGCGGACGACTTCTCGGTCAATCTCCCGCAGGAAGACAATCGAAGGAAATGGGACGACCCTGGCTTTCTTCTTGAAGATAAGGTGAATGATAAGGGGCAATGCGAAAGCCGAAATGCCGATGAGAAAAAGCGGGTTAAGAAAAGTCATTCTGTCGACCTGCCCTCGAGTGGGGTGTTCGAGGATGCAGGCGGGACGCCTGCGCTACCTTTGTTCGCGCACCTGGTCACTTCAACCGCGGGGAGTCCGCCGCGCGACCACGGGCAGGCCGCGCCCTCTGCGGTGAGGTCCCGCTGCTATCCGAGTCTGCTCCTCTTTGCCAGATACGATGCCAGAAGCGTGTCGTACGGAGTCGCCGTGTCTATCTGAAGGTACTCGATATCGCTATCGCTGCACCTTTTCTGGTACGTGCGAATGAAGTTCTCTAATTTCTTTTTGTACTCATTCCGGAGATAGCGAGGGTAAACCTGAACGGAGTCGCGTGTCTCCATATCCCGGAAACTCACCAGCCCGTCGAAAGGAAACTCGATTTCCGCGTGGTCGAGGAGATGGAAGACGAGGACCTCGTGTCTCCTGTGCCGGAAGTGCTGGAACGCCCTCAGTACTGTCTCGGGGTCGTCGTACAGGTCGGAGAGAATCAGGATGAGGCCGCGGCGTTTAATGCGAGCGGCCATGGCATGGAACGCCGACGCAACACTTGTTTTGCGCGTCGGGCGAACCTTCTCCAGCTCGACGAGAATCTGCCTCAGCCGCAGGGGCGAGCTCTTCGGGGGGATGAACAGTTCGATGCCATCGCTGAAAAGAACCAGCCCCACCGCATCTCTTTGCTTCGTCATAAGGTACGCAACGGCTCCCGCAAGATAGCTGGCGTACTCCAGCTTGGTCAGTCCGCCGCTTCCGTAGCCCATGGAAGCGCTCACGTCCAGGAGAATGTAGCAGCGCAGGTTCGTCTCTTCCTGATATTCCTTGACGTACAGCTTGTGAGTCTTCGGGTAAACCTTCCAATCAATGCGGCGAATGTCGTCCCCAACGACATATTTGCGATATTCGGCGAACTCGACGCTGAACCCCTTGTGAGGGCTGCGATGAAGCCCTGAGATGAAACCCTCGACGAGAAACCTCGCCACAAACGTCATGTTCTTCAAACGCTTGAGGCTTCGCGGGTCAAAGTACTTGTAGGCTTCGATTTTGGCCATGGGAGAAAAAGGCCCCCTCTTTTGTGCCAGGGCTTCTGCACGCATTTTACTCCAGACAGACGAGGACGACAAGGATGTTGCGGCTTTCACCCCGGAAGAGCGGGGTGCGGCCCTATTTAATGGGTGAAGCTTGTTCGGGTAACGCCGCCCCGCCCAGGCGGGGCAGTCGTGAGGGCGTCTCGCCCTCGCAATCGGGGGCAAGATGCCCCCGAGACAGCCGGCAAGATGCCGGCGGTACACGCGTGTCCAGCGACGGGGCCCTGCCAGCTATGGTTCGCCGCCAGGTCCGCGCCCACTCAAATACAGCCACACTCGCGCGCGGTGTTGTACATGGCCGACCGGTGTGGTATCGTGTTGTTGTCCGTTTCCTCGATGGGAGGGGGTGTCTGCCCTCGTTCGGAGGAATCTTATCCGGCAAAGGACCCGAGATGTTTGATGTCGCAAAAGAGCTGTGCGATGCTTTGATTTCGCACCAGATTAGGGATGAATCCTCGGCAGACTGGGGCGGCATTCTGTGTCCGGCTCACGGCGAAGCCCATTCCCGGAGCGCGGAAGCCCTCTTTCCGTTCTGCTATTTCTACTCGGAGACAAAGGAGGCGAGGTATCTCGATTCTGCCCTTGCCCTTCTCCGGTGGCTCTCGCGCCGGCAAAAGGACGATGGCTCATGGGACCGCGAAGAGGGTGAGATCCCCGAGTTGGGAACCGTTTCGCTAATCCTGGCATTGAGTCATGCTTATCAACTTGTTGAGCGAGAACTCACCCCGCGGGACCGAGCGATCTTCCTCCAAACGCTTCGGCGCGCGGCGGAGTACGTTTACAGCACCGCGACCCCGGAGTCGGGGCGCCTTTCCGGCGCCGATACAAACTGCCTGGCGCTGGCAGCCCCCGCCCTGCACTTCGCTTATTCCCTCACTGCGGAGGAGAAGTACCGCGATCGCGCGAGGGATACCGCCCTCTGGGTAACGCAGCGGATTAACGAGGACGGGTTCCTTCTCGGGGAACCGCCGCGTGGTTCGGGGGGTCTGCCGCTCGTGGATATCGGCTTCGACCTTGAGATCGGACTGAGTGCTCTGGCCGTGTACTCCTGTCTGTCGGGGAACGAGGAGGTCCGGGACGCCGTCCTGGAGTCTCTGAGGGCCCATCTGAGTTTCATTACCCCTTCCGGGTACATTGACGATTCCTGGGGAACCCGTGTGTACGAATGGACAATCCTCGGCACGGCGGAGGGGCACGGCTGTCAGGTCGGATGCCTGGCTTTGAGGAACTTTGACCCGCGCTTCCAACGCGCAGCCGGACAGAACCTGAGATTCATGGTCAAGAACATGCTGCGGGACGGCCTCGTGACCACAGGACCCCACGCGAAAGACTTCCCGGAGTATTTCCCGTGCGTAACGGCCAGCGCCTTGCGGGCAAACGCCATTTGCCAGACTCTGATTTACTCGTCTGGCGTACCCCTGGCGCAGGTCGGGAAATGGATTCTCCCCACGGAGGAAAAAGGGTGGGTCAAATTCTACAAGTCGGTCAACGTGCTTCAGGTTCGGACGTCTGCCCTGCTGTGCACCATTACGGGGTACGGGGCGGGGAAACCGCAGGCACTCTTCCCCACAGGAGGAACAATCTCTCACTTGTGGAATGAGCGCTTTGGCACGGTGCAGGCGGCGACTTCGTGCCGGGTGAGAGCCGACGACCGAGGCGAGCAACTTCTCGGCAGGTGCCTTACTCCCCGAATCGAGGCGGCAATCGGCGGCAGACTTTTCTGCAACCTTTTCGAACGGGATGCGGTTCTTCAGTTCTCTGAAGAGGACCTGGTCAATGACCGGCTTGACGTCACCGCCCGTGGACGCCTCAAATCGTCGGAAGGCGAGGACGCAGGATTGACCTACGCCATCGCATACCGGTTTGACCGAGCTAAGATTGTCAAGCAAATTGAGATTGGCGGGACGGCCGAAGCCGCAGTGAGGATCGTGGAACCGATTGTTTTTTCCAAAGGATGCGACGTTCTCCGGTTGGAGAAAGGGATTGAGGTTAAGCATCCTGCCGGAAGTTCTTGCAGCCTCACAGCCGCTCCGCACTCCGCGCGAATCCGCCAGGTCTCTCGCGAGGATGCGATTCGCCCCAAGTCCCCTCCTGCCTTGTTCGCCCTGCCAGTCATCATTGAGCCTCTCGAATCCCGAACTCCCTGCCGGATGAGCTATATGGTCGAGCTCCACGAGTGGGAATAAGGCCGCTTGTTGACAGGCCCTTTCTGCCGCGCTCCTCGGATTCGATTGCCTGTTTTGAAAAACGGTGCGATAATTCAGCCGGAGCGGGGGGAGGGTGACTGATCGGTGCACGAGGCATTTTCTCCATGAAAAGAAGGCGCATCCCGCTCCACATCTTAGCCACACTGATTCTCTCCGCGCACTCCCTGGCCGAGGCGCCCGTCCCAGCGAGGCTCGCGCACCCGGTCCTTTCAACGGTGGCGGGTCTGCCGCGCGACCACCCTGGCCGTGGGGTCGGACGCTCCCCAGGCGCGCGCACCGTGCCGCGAGCCGAGACGAACGCCCGGATGCGAACGCGGGCAGGCGGGCAGGCTGCGCTCTCTGCGGTGAAATCCCCCCCCGTTCCACTGACTGTGGACGCGGGGAAGACGTTGCGTACTGTGCCGGCGTGGCGGGGCGTTCACATGGCGCCTATCAAGGATGGTTATCAGGAGGAAGACGTCATCCGCGTGAAGGAACTCGGGGCGACGTGTGTGCGATTCGGGTTCAACGGAATGATCTTGGAAGGGGAAGAGGTAGCGCAGGCGTCCCGCCTGCATCCTCGAACCTCCCACCCGGGGGCAGGTCAAGATGAGCCAGGAACATACAGCGAGGAAGGGTTTCAGTACCTGGACAGGTTCATCGGGTGGTGCGAGAAGCACAACCTCGGCGCGATTCTGGACCTGCACAACGTCGTCGGCAGGCGGAAAGGAGAGGATACCCGCATCTGGATTCACTATCACGGATGGCCCGACCCGAAGCTTTTTCAAGACCGATTCGTGAATCTCTGGCGGGAGATCGCGCGGCGTTTTGCCGGTCGTTCCGGCGTTCTCGCGTACGAACTGCTCAACGAACCGAACCCTCCCCATGACGATTTCGAGGTCTGGAATAAGCTAACAGAGCGGGCAATCGCAGCCATCCGCGAAGTGGATGGCACCCATCCCATCATTGTGGATTCCATCGGCTACGCGAATCCCGCAAGATTTCGCGGGTTGAAGCGGGTCGCCGATGCGAACGTCATTTACAGCTTTCATAGTTACCAGCCATCGGCGTTCCACGAGCAGAAACGCCCCTGGGATTTTGACGTTGACGGTGAGACGTATTATTACCCGGGATGGATCAAGGGAAGGTACTGGAATCGCGAGCAGCTTCGCAGGGCGATTCAGCCTGCGGTGGAGTTTGGCGAGAGGCACGGCGTGCCGTTGTTCTGCGGCGAGTTTGGCTGCGTCTCCGACTGCCCGCCGATGACCGACATGATTTACCTGATGGACCAGATTACGCTGTTTCACGAGTTGGGCATCGGCTGGACGATGTTCAACTACATCGGGCGCGAGTCCAAGGCGTACTGGCGAAGTCACTTCGACTGCAATCTCTTTATCTACTACATCCCCGAAAAGAAGCTGCTTCGGTTTGACCGCAAGATCAATTTCCTTCGGTTCTTCCTCGAAAAAGAGGGCGAGGTTCTCTCCCTTGACCAGCCATCCGACCGGGACGTGACAATCTATGGCATCCGGGAACGGTGCGGCCGGGTGTCGCTTCTTATCGCCAACAAGGACCGTTTTCAGGACAAAAAGGCGCGTCTGACAATCACGGGACTTGATTCTGACGCCGCAGGTTTGGTATCCGTTATGGATACGCGAACGGACGACTTTGAGGTGAAAGGGCGTATCGGTCTTGAAAAGGGCCGCGCCGAGCTACGTCTCCCGAAACTGAGTATTACGAGAGTGGATCTGATTTCACGTCAAGACGGTGCCCTGAAGCCGAACCCCCTGTGCGGGCGGCGATAGAGCACCAGATGGAACCCTCGGCGAGGAATCTCGCCACAGGGGTTTAGGGTTCGGGGTATGGGGTTTCGGCGTGGAGGCCTGTTGGCTGGGCATCCGGCGCCGCCAAACCCTATCCCCCAGACCCCAACCCCCCTCGGGTTAAGACAAAGATAGTCTGATCGTTAACGCACGAGACAGAAAGTAGCTGCGGAGGAGGACAATGAGAAGAGTAACGATTCTATTCGGCATCGTCTGTGTGCTTGGGTTCATCGCATTCTGCGGGACTCAGGGGGCGCCGGTGTTTGCCGCTGAAGAGAAAAGCGCGCCGGCGAGTTCTGCGGAGGCTGCAAAACAGGACGCCATGACGAACGAGCCACTGGCTAAGGAGCTGGTGCCCGAGAAGTTGCGCGACAAGACGATGATGGTGTGCAAGAAATGCGGGCGGCACGTCAAGGCAGACGCGGCGAGTTGCCCGATCTGCAAGTCCAGCGGCGATTTCAAAAGGGAAAAGGACTTTTACCCGAATTTCTTTCGCCCCTGGAAATGGAGCTTGTTGATTAACGGCGATGAAATCTGGGCGACGGGCTGGGGCGGCGTCAGTGTGTACAGCCTCAAGGACATGAAGGAGGTCCGCCGCATCACCGAAGACGACGGAGTGCACTCCAACTTCCTCGGTTTTGCATGCCTGGCAAAAGATGAGGACGGCGGAGTGTTCGTGAGCGGCGGAGGCATTCCGGAAATGGAAGTATTCGGCCTGTCCAAATGGGACGGCAGCAAATGGATTTCCTACACAGCGGATGTCGGTCTGACGCCGAGAAACATCGGCACATGGGCTCTCGTTTACACCTGGAATTCGACGTGGGCGGGGGGACCGAGGTCGGGGTTAGTGCGCATTCGCCCGCGCTGGAAGCCTGGGTCTGAAGGAGACCCCTGGCGGCGGTACTGGGCGGGCAATTTCGACCTCATCCCGTGCGACAACGTCATGGACATCGCCATTGACCGGGAGGACCCAACCATCTTGTGGCTCGCGATGTACGACCAGCCTGAAGGAGGGCACATCGGAGCCACATGGCGAAGACCCATTGAGGGGGTACCGCCCTGGAAAAAGGGGGATGCCATTGACGCTCCTGGCGGACTGGCAAAATGGGGTTGCCGATGGGGAAGGGAAATCGGATTCTGGAGCGCCGACAACTCAGAGTGCCCGACGGGCCGCGGCCTCGCCGTTGCCGAGGACAGCAAGGGGCAAATCTGGTTCGGCGGCGACGAGCCGACGAAAGGGCTGGGCTGCTTCGATAAGAAGAGCGGCACGTGGAAAGTCTATAACGAGAGCAATGGCTGCCCGGTGAAAGCGGTCTGGGACATTGTTGTGGATAAGAAGGACAACGTCTGGGTGACGCATGCCCGCGACCCCATTTACTGCTTTGACGGGAAGACCTGGACGAAGTTTGAGCCGGAGTTCCCGGGCAAAGGCAAAGCCGGAATGCCGGGGGGCGACGCGCTGAGAGTTCTCGATAACGGCAATTTCATCGTCTCCACGGAGCATGGGCTTCTCCTGTACGACGCCGCGAGCAAGTCCTGGAAGCCATTTCAGGACCTGCCCTACCCATACGAGAAATGACTCTCAGGAAATAGGGCAAAGGAAGGAACGGCGGGGAAGAACGCTCGGCCTGCTTCGGGAGAGCGATGCGCACATGGAAGGTAGGTGCCAGAGGAGCGCAGCAATGAAGAAGGCGAAAACTGCCATCCTTATTCTCTCTTTGGCTCTGGTCTTGTCGGCCTGCAATCGCAAGACCGACACCGCACCGGCGTCAAAGCAGCCGAATAAGCCAACGGCGTCGGTGGAGACTACGGAGCAGGACCCCATGCTTAACGAGCCCCTTGTGAGGGGACGGGTACCCGAGGAACTCCAGGAGAAAGCCAAGACGGTCTGCAAGAAGTGCGGGCGGCACGTCAAGGCAGATGCGGCGAGTTGCCCGATCTGCAAGTCCAGCGGCGACTTCAAGAGGGAAAAAGAGTTCTACACCAATTTCTTTCGCCCCTGGAAATGGAGCTTGTTGATTGACGGCGATGAAATCTGGGCGACGGGCTGGGGCGGCGTCAGCGTGTACAGCATCAAGGAGATGAAAGAGGTTCGCCGCATCACCGAAGATGACGGAGTGCATTCCAACTTCCTCGGCTTCGCCTCCCTGGCAAAGGATGAGGACGGCGGAATCTTCGTGAGCGGCGGAGGCATTCCGGAACTCGAGGTTTTCGGATTATCTAAATGGGACGGCAGCAAATGGATTTCCTATACAGCGGATGTCGGTCTGACGCCGAGAAACATCGGCACGTGGACCCTCGTGCGCGCTGGCGACTCCACTTGGGCGGGGGGTCCGAGGTCAGGTATTGTCCGAATCCGCCCGCGCTGGAAGAAAGGCACCCAGGGTGATCCTTGGCGCAGGTACTGGGGAGGCAACTTTGACCTCATCCCGTGCGACAACGTCATGGACATCGCCATTGACCGGGATGACGCCCAGTTCCTCTGGCTTGCTCTCTTCGACCAGCCGGAGGGCGGCGACATTGGCGGGAAATGGAGGAGACCTGCTGAAGGCATCTCACCATGGAAGGAGGGAGAGAAGATTGAGTGGCGGGGCGGCTTGGCCAAGTGGAGCTGTGCTGCTGGCAGAGACCATGGGGCATGGAGTCCCGACAATTCGGAATCCCCGACGGGCCGCGGCCTCGCCGTTGCCGAGGACAGCAAGGGACAAATCTGGTTCGGCGGCGACGAGCCAACGAAAGGGCTGGGCTGCTTCGATAAGAAGAGCGGCACGTGGAAAGTTTACAACGAAAGCAATGGCTGCCCGGTGAAAGCGGTTTGGGACATTGTCGTGGATAAGAAGGACAACGTCTGGGTGACGCATGCCCGCGACCCCATTTACTGCTTTGACGGGAAGACCTGGACGAAGTTTGAGCCGGAGTTCCCGGGCAAAGGCAAAGCCGGAATACCGGGGGGCGACGCGCTGAGAGTTCTCGATAACGGCAATTTCATCGTCTCCACGGAGCACGGGCTGCTCCTGTACGATGCAGCGAGCAAATCCTGGAAGCCATTCCAGGACCTGCCCTATCCGTACGAAAAGTAGAGCGGCAGTCTGGGCGCCGGGTGTGAGCCGCATAGCTTAAGGGCTGCCGGAGAAACAGGTCTCGCAAACAGGTGTCTTTCAGAAAAGGAAGGAGAATTGTGATGAAAGTCAGTCGGTTGTGTGCGGTACTTCTGGCTTTTGTCGCCTCGCAGGCGCTTTTCGCGCAAGAGGATGTCATCTTCCAGCAGGATTTCGAGTCAGATGTGGTCGGCGAGGGCCCATCCGGACGCTGGAACATCAACGCCAAGGCGGGCGCCTTTTGCGTCGTTTCGGACGAGGCGACGACGGTGCCCGGGTCGCCGCCCGGCTCTCAGAACCTGAAATTCGCCAAGACACAGACCGGCAGCAACACGCAGTTGACCGTCCAGTTGATTTTCGAGGAACATGTCGAGAAGGTCATGACCTCGGGGCGGCTCACGGCGACGTACTGGGTTTACTTTGACTCGGGAGCGCTCATGCGTCACGTGGCTTTCCGGGGCTACAGTCCGTACAAGCATTACATGAAGATGGTCGTTCGCGGTGACTGGCCGGGGGATGTTCGCCTCGAATTCCCGCTCAATGGGCCGCAAGTCCAAATAACCGACGCCAGTTGGCACAAGCTGACGTTTGTGATGGAATGGGACCCGGTCTGGCCTCTGCCAGCGGGCGGTGTCCCAAAATCCGAGGTGAGCTGCCGCTTTTTCGTTGACGATCAGGAACACCCGGGCAGCCCAGCGAGCATCTTAGAGGATTTGGTCTCGCCTTTCGGCAGTGTCGAGTTGAACACCGCAGACAACCTTACTTCCGTATGCTACCTCGACGACATCACGGTGAGCGTCGCCCTTCCGCCGCCCGCGATAACGTCATTGAGTTTCGCCGCAGGCAAGCTCGCGATGCAGTGGACCGACCCGATCCAGCAGATGGGCACGCCGTGTCTCTACACGGCTGACGATCCGCGGGGTCCGTGGAAGCTCCTTCAGGGGAACGTCGAGTCCTCCTGCCAGGTCAGCCCCGGCGCGACCGCGCGGTCATTTTATCGGGTTGGGCAGCGGGAGGCGCCCTCAGACACCCGGAAGGAGATTCTCTCGGATGATTTCGAGCGCTATGCGATTTCCGCAGAGGTCCAGAGCGTTGGCGGCTGGGCAGTTGTCAACGGCTCGGGCTTTCCCGATGTGACCTGGCGGCTGTGGAATACGGCGGGGGAGCCACTCAACGTCGAGGACCCGAACCTCATCGGCATGGCGGGAAATTACATGATTTCCGACTCGGATTTCTCCTCGGAGGCGCGCCTCGACGAACAACTCATTTCTCCCGAGATTGACTGTTCTGGATTCACCGATGTCTGGGTGGAGTTCAACTGTAACATCAGGGTGTATGAGGACGACACCGAGAATCCTCAGATCACCGAGCTGGACATGTCCGTTTACGATGCTGATTCTGGCACATGGTCGGCGTGGGCGAATCTTTTCAGCCGCACGATGGCGTCGGGGAACTGGACTTCCGAAGAGCCGAAAGTCTTCAGTCTGAGTCCTGCGGCGGATGGCAAGAAGGTTAAGATTCGGTGGCGGTTCCGCGAATCGCAGTACGATTTCTGGTGGGCGATAGACAACGTAAAGGTGAGCGGTGAACAACTCTGAGAACACATGCAGGGAGGAGCAGCAAGCTCAGGCCATGGGGCAGGGCGCAAGGTGCCTCCTGTGGCATCGTCTTTCGTCAGTGATCGTCGTCTGGCTGCTGCTCCTCGGGCTGCTGGTGGGCGCACGGTATTACACTCTCGAGTTGCCGATTGTTCATGACGAGGGCGTTTTCCTGTACGGCGGAATGGCTTGGGCCGCAGGAGAACTTCCCTACCGGGATTTCTGGGACCACAAGCCCCCCGGCATCACTCTTTTTCATGCCCTTCCGATTCGCGTTTTCGGCTGTTCGGTTCTCGCCGTTCGCCTTCACGAGATTTTCTGGCTGGCAGTCGCCGCAACACTCTTTGCGTATCTCTGTCACAGCCACCTCGCGCTCGGGCCGACGATTCTCGGGGTTCTTTTCTATGCATTCTTCGTGAGCGTCCGGCTTATTATCCGGTCAGGCGGACTGACGGAGGAGTCGGCGCTGACCTTTTATGCGTTGAGTTACCTCTTCGCGCTTCGCCAGAGGGGACACGTCGGGCTGAACTTCTTCCTTGCGGGTCTTTTTCTGGGACTTGCGGCTCAGTTCCGGCAGCCTTTCGGCGTGTCCATCGTATTCATAGCCTTGTGCGTCCTCTGGAGGCCGCAGGGGTTCAAAGTCTCGTTTGGAATAAAGGTTGGCGTTCTGTTACTGACGGGTCTGGGAGCGCTTCTGCCGGAAGCCGTTTGCTCGGGATATTTCTTCCTGAAGGGAATGTGGTGGGAGTACTTCGAGGCGAGCTATTTTTTCAATTTCGTCTATACGGAGGGGGCTTTGGACCCGGACGTAATCGGGCCCGGCTTGCTGGCGCCGCTATACGTGGTCGGGTATCTGATTTCCTTTGTTCTTCCCCCTGGGGTGCGAACCGGACTGGACCTGGAATCGCTTGGGATCACAACCGTTTTCGAGAAGCACGAGCAAATCCTGAAGGCGACGGGGCCCTATCTCCTCAGCCCGCTTCTGGCGCTGCCCATGTTGACGTGGCTTCCGCCGAAGCTGCGAAGAATCGGCGTCTTGATGATTGTGGCGTTTCTGTGCGATTTCGTTGCGGTCTCTCTCGGGGGCCGGTATTACCAACACTATTATCTACAAATGACAATTTCCTCGTCCTTTTTGCTGGCGCTGATATTTCAGGCAATCTACGAGGGGCTTCGCCCGAGAACGCTCCGCGGCGTGGCAGAACACCTCGTCGGCGCATTCCGCCGCTGCAGCGTACTGCGGGGATTCTCTGCACTTCTCTGCGTTCTTGCCGGCGGGATAGCCCTGAGAATATGTATTGTTTCCACGACTGACGCCGCAAAGCGGTTCGTGCGCGAGTACAAGGGAGGTCTTGAAATCGGGCAACACCCAAGCGCCGAGTTGAGCACGGAGCGCTCTCTCGGCGACGGTATCAAAAGCATTACGCTGCCGGACGAGCGTATTCTTCTCCTTGGGGCCTCGCCCACTTCCGTGTACTTCGCGAGTCAGCGGCTCGCGGGGGCGCGCTACTACCATCTCTCGCCTTTCTTCCGGCAGGCGTTTGCTGAGTCTATCCGGGAGGTGCACCGCGAGCGGTTTCTCGCAGACCTCAAGGAGCGAAAGCCCGTTTTGCTCATCGTCTCTCGCGAGGAGAGGCAATTCTATTTTGCCGGAATGGAAGTCGTGAAGAACAGCGCCGCTTCGTTTCTTCTCCCCTACCTGGAGGAGAATTACGTCCCGTTAGAAGATTTCTACCCGAGGTCGAAAATCAGAAGAAGTCTCGGCTGGACGTGGTATGGGCGAATGTGCTCCTTCCTGATTCGCAAGGATATGACCGACGAAGTCCGGCGCCGGATCGAGCACGGGGAGGCTGCCTCGAGTTCTTAGATTGCCGATTTGCGATTTCGGACTTCGGATAAGGACAGAGAACCACGAAGGACACGAAGGGCACGAAGCACCGCACCATGTATCCTCCTTCGTGGCGTTCGTGGTCTCCGCGGTAGCCCTGGTCCGCAATTCGCAATCTAAAATCTCAAATCGGCGATCGGTTGTCCTCTTCAGGCGGATTACATGTCCTTCGATGCATTCATAGGAAACAAGCTGGCCATCGGAATTCTCAAGAAGGCCCTTGAGACGCGGAGAATCGCCTCGGCGTACCTTTTCCACGGACCGGATGGCGTGGGCAAAAGCCTCGCGGCGCGAAACTTCGCCAAGGCGCTGGTCTGTGAGAATGAAGGTTCCGATTCCTGCGACGTCTGCTCTTCCTGCCGACGGGTGGATTCCGATAATCACCCCGACGTCCACTGGTACAAACCGGTCGGCAAGATGCGACTGGTCAAGATGGCGTCCATTCAGGAGCTTATCACTCAGACAGGTCTTAAGCCGTTCGAATCAAAATGGAAACTGTTTGTCCTGCTCGAGGCAGACCGGATGAGAGCCGAATCCCAGAACGCCGTCCTCAAGACCCTCGAAGAACCACCCGGGCAGACTGTGCTCATCCTCGTCTCCTCCAATGCGGCAGGGCTGTTGCCGACGATTGTCTCGCGATGCCAGGAAATCTGTTTTCTGCCGATTCCGAGGGAAGAGATGGAGCGGACAATCGAGGAGAAGTGGGGGCTCGGCGCCGAAGAAGCGCGCCTCGTCGCCTCGCTGGCGTCGGGGTCGCTCGGCTCGGCAAAGCGACTCCTCGACCGTGAGAACCTCAGTCGCCGGAAGCTCCTTCTCACCCTGCTGTCCGATATTTCTCACAGGAGTTTCCGGGAGGTCGAAGACACACTCCGCGCCATGGACGAGGAACTCGGCGAAATGGCCAAAGCTCTTCGCGGAAAAGAAGAAAAGCGCCTGAAAGCCCAGGGAAAGACGATGACTGCCGAGGAACGCGACGAACAGATGGATGAGGTCAACGCGAACGTCGAGAGCATTGTGCGGCAAGAAGTGGAGGACATACTGAATCAACTTGCCTTCTGGTACAGGGATTTGCTAATAGTAAAAGAGAACGCGAGTGCGGAGTTGGTCACCAACCTCGACATGATGGAGTCCCTGCGTTCCTCGGCGGCGGAGATGACCGTTCACGGGATTCTGTCGCGATTGGGCGCGGTCGAAGAGGCTCGGCGGGCGATTGGGTTGAACCTCTCCCTGACGTCATGCCTGGAGGTCTTCTTTCTCCGGGGAGGCGAGGCGGCGGTCAAGCCATCGTGATGCGGGCATCCCGCGCCATGGAGCCACGGACGGCCACGGACGGCGGATGCGGAGGAGGAACCACGAAGAGCGCGAAGAGCACGAAGAAGCTCCAACGAATCGTGCCTAACCTGTCACGGACAGAGAGACTGGTGGCACCCGTTCGACATGGCGGCTAACACAATGCGAGTCAACGAGATATATCACGGAGACTGCCTGGAGATTATGGCGGAATTTCCGTCGGAATCGGTTGACCTGATTTTCGCGGACCCGCCGTTCAATATCGGCATCCGGTACGACAACATCGCCGACAACAGGGAGTACGAGGAATACGTGGCGTGGAGCGAGAGGTGGATGGATGCCGCGGTCAGATTGCTGAAGGGGAGCGGCTCCCTTTACATTGCCATTGGTGATGAATATGCCGCAGAAATTCGGTTGCTTGCCCGGAAGAAGAACCTGTTCCTTCGAAACTGGATTGTCTGGCATTACACGTTCGGGCAGCACCAGCGGAGAAAGTTCAGCCGCGCCCACACACACATTTTCTACTGGGTGCGAGACAAGCAAAACTATACGTTCAACGTGGATGATGTCCGCGTGCCGTCGGCCCGGCAGACCGTTTACAGCGACCGTAGGGCGAATCCGAAAGGAAGAGTCCCCGACGATGTATGGACCTTTTCGAGGGTCTGCGGCACCTTCAAGGAGAGGCAGGGGCGACACCCGTGCCA
>JAUYEE010000292.1 GCA_030691545.1 bacterium
CCGGAAAGTGGTAAACCACACCTTCCCAGTCCTCGTAAGACCATCCCGCGGTTCCTATCCGAACGTTTGCGATTCCAGCTTTCTGTTCGATTCCAGGTTCTACCATGAGTCGGCGCCAGGCTGCCCACGTTTCGCGTTGCAGTTGTTCGCACCGGCGACTCTCATCGCCAGGAGAGATTCTTTCACCAGCAAGAACCGTTGTCAAGTAACCCGGAAACACCGCTCTGTGGAACACCGTGACCTCCGTTCCCGGCGAGGGAGGTTCACTGACCGCGTTTCGTTCGGCGGACAGCCCGGCGCTGAGCGGCCAGGGACGGCGCAGAGAGGGAAGCGAGGATTCACTAACGCAAGGGGCCAGAGCGCAGGGCATAATTCACTCCAGGAGCACGCGCAGATGAGCGGCTACGGAGGCGGGCATTGCTTTTAGGTCATATCCACCTTCGAGGACGGAGACGATGCGGCCCTGGCAATGCCTTTCGGCAAGGCCTGCGACGATTCGCGTCATCTCGGCAAAACCGTCCGTCGTCACGCGCATCCCCGCCAGGGGGTCGTCGGCGTGCGCGTCAAAGCCAGCCGAGATCAAAATCATGTTCGGGTGAAAGGCTTCTGCCGCAGGGACGAGCTTCTCGCGAAAAGCGGTGAGGAATTCGTTGTCGCCGCTCCCGGCAGGGAGAGGCACATTGATCGTGTAATCGTCTCCCTTCGCTTCTCCTCGCTCGCATTCGGCCCCGCTTCCCGGATAATAAGGATACTGATGGACGCTGAAATACAGAACAGTCGGGTCGGCATAAAACGTATTTTGCGTCCCGTTGCCGTGGTGGACATCCCAGTCCACGATGAGCACTTTGTCGGTGGCGTGCTTCGTCTGAAAATACTTCGCGCAGATGGCGACGTTGTTGAAGAGGCAAAAGCCCAGCGCCCTGTCTCTTTCCGCGTGGTGACCGGGAGGGCGAACGGCGCAGAATGCGCGCCGGTTTTCCGCGCCCATGACCCAGTCCGCCGCGGCGGTGACCGCTCCCACTGCCAGAAGGGCTATCTGATATGAATCGGAACATACGAAAGTGTCTCCTTGGTCGAGGCACTGGGCGCCCTCCCGACATTTAGCCTCGACCCAGTGAACATAGTGCGGCGCGTGAACGAGGAGCACGGTCTCGATAGGAGCGGGCCGCGGAGTCACGGCAACCAGCTTGTTCAGCAAACCCTCTGATGCGAGCGTCTGCATGAGCACCCTCAGCCGCTCCGGCGACTCGGGATGCCCCCGGCCCGTGAAGTGCTTCAAGAAGTCCTCGTGATAGACAATCGCCACTTCAGGCATGTTCACCCTCTCCGTCAGTTCCTGCGGGAAAACAAAGGAAAACGGCTCTCCATCTACTCACTCCACAAGGATCAGGGCAAAGTAGTCGGCTTTCGATTCGTGGCACGTCGCCACCTCGATTGTGAAACCATTGTTTCGGGCTGTCTGGAAAACGTCAACACCCGCGGACTCCATCGAAGGACGAGCCAGCGCGGGATGTCGGCATCCCTCGTGAAGATTGCATTGGTCGCAGAACCGGCACGGGCCCGAGCCGAATGCGATGGCCCTGTAGTACCCAGAGAGGAAAATCTCCCGCTCGAGTTCCGCAGCAATTCGCGTCAGGTTAACGTGCTCCGAGCCGTGCAGAAGAATACCCGTTTTGTATTCTGCCACAATCTTCGCGGTCTGCTCCGGCGTGGGAGAATGCGGCGGACAGGTGAGGCAGGCGCCGTAACCATCGCAGCCGTACTGACACTTGTACCGCACCCAGTTCGCGGTGACAACGCTCTCCGCGGGAATGACCTTCGCTTCGAGCGCCCCCGCCTTCTTCGCCTTCCGGCAAAAACCGGCCAGGTTCGTACTCATTCTTCAATATCAATCTGAATCACGTTCTTCGTCTTCTTATAGAATATGATTTCTGATTCTATTGTCTCGCTCAGCCCCGGCTTTGTCCTGTAAGTCTCCGGCTTGATCGCAACGGGCCTATCCCCCACAAACCCGTCTATACCTTTGGCTTCTTCGTGAGGCTCGGACAGGCGATATGAGGTCTTTCGCAGCGCGGCGACCCTTTTCAAGATAGCTTCTTGAAAGCGAAGGCCCACGAATGTCTTGAAGATAACCAGGTCTTCCACCCAGCGCCGGACTGCGTCTGAATCAATGCTCTCCATTGCGGTCTGGAGCCTCCTCAACATATCCAGGATCTTCTTCGTTGCGGCTTGAATCGCCTCCGGATAACGTCTTAGGTACCACGCCCGCCACTCCTCAACGGTCCTCCCTTGGAAGTCCTGAATCAGTTCGCTCATCTGCCCAACGACCTTTGGCCGAGTCCCCTGGGCGTACTGGTTCGCGAGGTTCAAGAGAGGAGCGACATACTTGGGAAAAGAAGGCGCGGGCGCTTCAAGAATGTCGCGCATCTCATCGAAGCTTAGTTTGATTTTCATCCCTTTTCCCTTGTTTCAGTTGGGTAGTACCTGCCGGCGCGGATGCGGTTATGATGTTTCGCCCCCTTGGGCTTGGCTTGCCCGGCAGTGAGGCGCCACTTTCGCGGGAGGCTCGGCGACCCCTGTCTCAATTTGCGGCAAGCCACGGCACCATAGACCTCTTCGTCATGTTACGCGGACCTATGCAATGAAGTAATAGGGGCGCTCAAATATTCTTAAGATCTCCTTCGCCTCTTCAATGCTACCCCTGGGTGGCACAGCTCCTGGAGCCATCTCTATGAGCCCAAATTTCAGTTGAAACTTGAGGCAATCCCTTATCGATAGTCCCCACCGGGAGGCAGCTTGACAGTTCAGGCAATCGCGCGAGCATTTTTGAGCCACGGCACAGAGTTCGTCAGCACACTGATAACAGACCCTTTCGAACGGGACCGTCGGGGTGAGCTTAGCGTGTTCAGGTGGTGGCCTTTCCTCTACCAGACGGACCCATCCTTGTCCGTTTTCGAGATCGAATGCCCTTGCACATCTTTCACAGACCCACTTCGATTCGTCCATTTGTCCGCTCCTTTCTGTTCCATAGGTTACGCGAACTTATGCAATCAAGTGCTATGGCACCCTTGGAAGGCTCTGCTCCGCGCGGCGCTGAAAGGTGACGGTGGGCCGGGCGAGGAACGATGGTTGGCCCAGGCCCAACTTCTCCTCGATCAGGCCTTTGAACTCCTCGCATATCTCGTAGCCGATGGAGTTCCGTCCTTCCAATTCAGCCGCCAGAGAGGATGTCCCGCTGCCCAGGAAGGGATCGAGAACGGTCTCGCCGTAGAAACTGTACATCTTGATCAGCCTGCGCGGGACCTCCACCGGAAACATCGCGGCGTGCTTCTCCTGCCGCTCGGGAGCGATTTTCCAGACACCGCGAAACCATTCGCTGCGCTGTTGCGGGGTCAGCTTGCTTTTCTCCCGCTGCTGTTTCGAGGGCTTGGGCCATTGGCCTTTTTTGCGGAGAAGGATGATGTACTCGTGTTCGTAGGTGATGTGTCCGTCGCGAGGATAGTAAATGGACCCCATCCATTGCCCGCCCCCGGTTGTTTTCGTCGTGGAGATTTTCTCCCAGATGATGTTCCCCATGAAGTCAAAGCCGACCTTTCGCCCAATTGTGATGATGTCCGCGGGGATGGGCTGGACGCGATACCGTCCGTGGTCCGTGGCTCTCAGGTACTGGTCGCCGATGTTGATGGCGGCGCGACAGCCGGGGCAAAGGACACGATGGCATTCCGCGAGAACCTTGGTCAGGTCGTCGAGATACTCCTCATACGACTGGTTGTAGCCGATCTGCCCGCGATGCTCGTAATTCTTGATGCACCAGTATGGCGGAGAGGTGACGACCAGGTGCACAGAACGGTCAGCGACCTCCGGCATTTGGCGACTATCGGCGAAGATGATGCGATGGGTGCTCATGAATCAGTTCCTGTGGCCCAGGCGCTTTTGACTAATGTTACAATGCCGGAGGGCTAAGAATCAACTCCACAGCGTTCTCGTGAACCTGCATCCTGTCCCCGCGTGAGAAAATCTTTGTGCGCGGCGACAGGAATGCGATAATGGGGCACAAGATTTGGCTCGACTGGAACGGAAGGCAAGAATAGGAGGATGCAGGCAAGATGCCTGCGCTACAAGATGTCTGTTCTCGTTGTTGGCTCGGTTGCATTTGACACTGTTGAAACCCCTTACGGGCGCAGAGAGGAAATGCTCGGCGGCTCCGCAACGCACTTCGCCTGCGCTGCGCGCTACTTCACGAAGGTTAAGGTCGTGGCGGTCGTGGGAAGCGATTTTCCGCCTTCAGGACGGGAGTTTTTTGAAACCCGAGGGGTTGACCTCGAAGGCTTGCAGGTGCGCGAAGGGAAGACCTTCCGCTGGGAAGCCGCCTACCATGGCGATATGGGGCAAGCCGAAACCCTCGCCACGCACCTCAATGTGTTCAAGGATTTCTCGCCTGTCATCCCGGATTCCTACAAGGACACCCCGTTCGTCTTCCTTGCGAACATTGACCCGGACCTTCAGGCGGATGTGCTCCGGCAGGTCAAGAAACCCCTCCTCGTCGCCGCCGATACGATGAATCACTGGATTGCGGATAAGAAAGAGGCGATCAAGAGGCTTCTGGGTTCGACGGACGTGGCGATTTTGAATGACGGGGAGGCGCGTATGCTCACGGACGAGCACAACCTCGCCCTCGCCGCACAGAAAATCCGGAGCTACGGGACAAAGTACGCTGTTATCAAGAAAGGTGAACACGGCGCCGTGCTTTTCTGCGGCGAAAGGTGCTTTGCCCTCCCCGGTCTGCCTCTTCTGGACGTCGTGGACCCGACCGGCGCCGGAGATACTTTTGCCGGCGGATTCATGGGGAGGCTTTCGCAGTTGGGGGAGGTCACCGAGGGAAGCCTCCGTGAGGCTGTCCTGTACGGTAGCGTTATGGCTTCCTTCAACGTGCAAGCGTTCGGAGTGGAAGGGACAGCAAACCTCACCGAGGAAGACATCGGCAAACGCCTCGAGGTGTTCCGCAGCTTGATCCGCGTTTGATGCGGCGCGGTGCCGCGGTTGAAGTTTTCGTTTCGCGCGAGAGCGTGCAGCAATCAATGCAAGAGTCAAGTTCCCGTAGCCAGCGACCGGATAGAACCGACAACCTCAGAATCATCTTCTGGGAAACGACCGCAGTGTGCAACCTCTCCTGCCAGCACTGCCGCGTTCTCCTCGAAGAAGATGCGAGAGTAGGCGAACTGACTACTGAGGAAGCGTTTCGCTTTCTCGATGACCTCTCCCTGCACTTCTCGCCGCTGGTCATCCTCAGCGGGGGCGAGCCACTCTGCCGCCCGGACATTTTCGAGGTTGCGTCTTACGCCACCGGCAAGGGGCTGGCCGTAGCCCTGGCGACGAACGGCACATTGGTAACGGAAACTGTGACCGAGAGAATCAGGGACACTGGCATCCGAAGAGTGAGCATCAGTCTGGATGGGCCGAATGCAGAAATTCACGACGTGTTCCGGGGATTGCCGGGGAGTTTCGATGCGGCGATTGCTGGCTTAAAGCGGATTCAAGCGGTCGGCGTCAGCACGCAGATCAACACAACCGTCACCCGTCACAATGTGGATTTCCTTCCCGAAACGCTTCAACTCGCCCTCGACCTGGGCGTGGACGCGTTTCACATTTTCTGCCTGGTTCCAGTCGGCTGCGGAATGGAGATTGCCGACGACCAGCAGATTCCTCCCGAACAATACGAGGGCGTGTTGCGATGGCTTTTCGAGAAATCGCTGGAGATCAACATCCACCTCAAGGCCACCTGTGCGCCGCACTATTACCGCATCATGCGGCAGCTCGCCCCGTCGGAAAAGCCGGTGCGGCATGAAAAAGGCGGCATGTCCGCGGTAACCAAAGGCTGTCTCGCGGGACAGAACGTCTGCTTCATATCCCACACGGGGGAGGTTTTCCCCTGCGGCTATCTGCCGCTCTCGTCCGGCAACATCAGAGAAAAGTCCCTCGCCGAAATCTGGGATACCTCGCCCATCTTCGAGGCTCTCCGAGACGTGTCCCTGCTCAAGGGCAAATGCGGGGTCTGTGCATACCGCGTTGTGTGCCAGGGATGCCGCGCGAGGGCTTACGGCTGTACCGGCGACTTCCTCGCCGAGGAACCGTACTGCACCTACCAGCCTGAGAGGTAGCGCAGGCCTCCTCGCCTGCATCCTCCACACGCTTCTCAGGCTTGCCAAGAGAGGCGATTTGTCTTACGCTCACGTGTTGGGATATGTCACGTTCAATGGCTCTTATATGGAAGGAGAACGACAATGCGCAAGCTCCTCTTGACAGGTTTACTGGTGTTGTTATGCGCGAGTTGTCAAGCTGCCACGCCGAGGCTGGAGAGCGACTCGCTCGCTGTGGACGTTGACGACCGGACGGGCGGCTGGTCGCTGCTTGACAAGCACTCGGAGGTCCGTTGGCCTGCTGTCGGGATGGCTCGCCCCGGCACCGCGCCGTGGT
>JAUYEE010000354.1 GCA_030691545.1 bacterium
GGTGCGACGACTTCCGGGAGTTTCGGGGCCAGGTCATGGCAGAACTGAACGCGCTGTCCGAAGGATCGGAGGACCTCCTCCAGTACGTTGGCTTGTCCACTTAATTAGTTGATGACCATCAGCCCGTGGTATCCCGAAACCGCACGTTTCTGCCTCAGCAGGCTTCAGCCTGGCTTCTCGATGAGGGGATTCATCCATATGCCCCCTCATACGTAGCCGCACCCCGCCCGACGAAGGACTTGGCTTTTGCGCAAATGTGTGATATGAGAAACGACGGACTGGCGAGTTCGGATTGCCAATCGCAGAGGATAAGGCCCCCGTCGTCGAAACGTCGGAAGGCAAGCCTCTCGCAAAGGCGCAGGGCCCGCAATGTCATCGAAATCCGGTCGCCCGACATGCTCGGTGTCCCGGCGGGATAACGCTGAATCCCTCGGAGTGACGGAGCGGGCCACAGGCACGCACTCCATGCACACGGCGCCATTCCGAAGTCCAAAGTGCGCAATCACACGGGAAACGTGAGGATATATGGCAGAACAGAAACGAACGAAGCCGACGAGGCGCGGCAGAAAGGCGAGGGTGCTGCGGCGGGTCGTCCAGGCGCTCTTTCTGCTCCTTTTCTACCTCCTGCTGGTGCTGACGGTGGAGCCCTACAGGTCGCCTGTGCCGACGCACCTCTTTTTGAGCCTCAGTCCGCTGAACGCTCTGTCAACGCTCCTGTCGAGCCGCGCTCTGTATGACGCCATCTGGGTCGCGGCGATTCCAGTGGTTCTGACGCTGTTCTTAGGGCGGTTCTTCTGCGGATGGGTCTGCCCCTTCGGCACGACCATTGACATCGGCGACCACTTCACTCGCCCCATGAGACACCGAGTGAAGAGGGGACAGGACAGACAAGATCAAGAGGATCATCCTGAGAATCCTGTTCATCCTGTCAAAAATCCCGCCTCGGCTCGCGGCAGGAGGTTGCGTGGAACGCACGGCAAATACATCATCTTGATCATGCTCCTTGTGTTTGCCGTCTTCCAGCTCAACCTCACCGGCTGGTTCGATCCCATTAGCCTCGCCACTCGTGTCTATGGGCTTACGCTTCACCCGTACGCGTACTTCATCGTCGGGCACGGTTTTTCCGCCGTCGGCAGCCTCAACCCGCAGGGCCCGATAGACAACGCTCTCCGGAATGTCCAGCGGTACGCCTTCCACCCGACGGCGCCCGTGGGTAGCTTTTACCAGCCCTACTTCTACCAGCACGTCCTCATCGCGCTGCTGTTTCTTCTCATCATTGGGCTGGGCCTTGTTCGGCGGCGTTTCTATTGCCGGAACGTGTGCCCATTAGGGGCGATGTTCGCTTTCCTGAGCCGCCTTTCGCTCATCCGCCGGCGTGTGAACGACAACTGCACGGAATGCGAGCTGTGCTTGAGAGGTTGCCGAATGGGAGCCATCTCCGGCAAGGGGAAGGCGAACGTCCTGGGCGAGTGCATCGAGTGCATGGACTGTGAGGTCATCTGCCCCCAACGGGCAATCGCCTTCACGCCGCAGAAACAGGCAGCCGATTCCCCCAAGCAGTGTACGGTCATCGAGCGAGTGGATTTCACTCGGCGGGCCGTGCTCGGCTCGGTCCTCGGCGGCGTCGCGGCAGTTCCGCTGTTCAAGTTGAATCTATTCACCGAGCGTCACCGCATGCGCGACATGAAGGGCCCGGGCGAGCCGGTGTCGTTGACCATTCGCCCACCGGGGACGCTCGGCATAGACGAGGCGCGCAACCGCGGCACAACGGACGAGGCGTACTTCCTCAGCAAGTGCATCCGCTGCGGCGAGTGCATGAAAGTCTGCCCCACGAACGGCATTCAGCCGCTGCTTTTCCAGGACGGCATCCAGGGGCTGTGGACGCCGACGTTAGTGCCGCGGATCGGGGACTGCGAGTACGATTGCACGCTGTGCATGGAGGTCTGCCCCACGGGCGCGTTGAGCCAGCTCGCAAAAACCAAAGCCGAGCAGATTGACCTCAAGCACAAGTTTGTCATCGGGAGAGCTCGTTTCAACCGCAATAAGTGCATCCCGTGGCGAGCGTTCGACCTCTGGACGCCGGACACCGAGTGGTCCGACGATTTCAACTGCAAGGTCTGCGAAGAGCACTGCCCCGCGAGGGATGACAAGAACGAACGAAAGGCAATCATCATCCTCCCATATCCCGTCGAGACGAAGTTCGGTCCGCGGTCCATTGACCGTTTAGCGGTCGTTGACGACATTTGCATCGGCTGCGGGATTTGCGAGAAAGTCTGCCCCGTCGAGGGTGAAGCGGCTATCCGCGTCTGGCGAACGGAGGAGCGGGGGTTCACGAGCGTCCGCGGCGGCAACCGAAAAGCATAAGGAGGTCTGGACAGGATAACAGGATGGACAGGATGACCATCCTGTGAATCCTGCAAATCCTGTAAATCCTGTCAGAAAGCATCCAATGTTTGCGGCAGTCCTTGGTGTCACTATCTCGTATCTGCTCGGGTCAATTCCCTTCGGCTACCTTGCCGGGAAGGTTCTGAAGGGAATTGACATCCGCGACTACGGAAGCGGAAACGTCGGCGCCACAAACGTCCTGCGAACGCTCGGCGCGAAAGCAGGCATCGTGGTGTTGCTCCTCGACGCCGGGAAAGGCTTTGTCTCGGTTCTGGTGATTGGGAGCCTCGCCGTTCGCCTCGGCTCGCCACTCAACCCGTATATGGTGAGAGCACTGTGCGGGGCCGCTTCCATCATCGGGCACGACTTTCCCATCTTCCTGGGTCTCAAAGGCGGAAAGGGCGTTGCCACGGGGCTGGGCGTTTTCCTCGCTGCTGCGCCCCTTTATGCTTGGCTTGCGATAAATGTCTTCATCGTCGCGGTAGGTGTCACGTCGTACGTTTCTGTCGGGTCCTTGCTCATGGCTGCGACCCTTCCCGTTCTCATGGTCATCTTCCGGAGATCGGAGTGGTATTTGGGTCTTTCGCTTTTCTGGCTGATTTCTGTGATATACTCCCACCGCGAGAACATCCGCAGGTTACTTCAGGGCAAAGAACCCCGAATCAGGCGAAAAGCCCGGTCACCACGCGAGCACCAATGAGCCAGCAGACAACGATCGCCGTCCTCGGCGACGGCGGCTGGGGGACAGCTCTCTCAATCCTCCTTCACAACAAAGGCCATCACGTCAGACTCTGGAGTCCCTTTCCGGAGTATGCCGAGGTTCTGAACGAGAAGCGGGAGAACGTCAAATACCTCCCCGGCATTCCAATTCCGGAAGACCTCTTCATCACCTCGGACATCGCGGAGTCCTTCGCCGCGGCGGAGGTTGTTATTTTCGTCACTCCGTCTCATCACCTCAGAGAGGTCTGCGTGCGGGCCAAGCCGTTCATCCGTCCGGAGGCGATAAGGCTAACCGCAGAGAACGCAGAGGACGCTGAGGCGGGAAGTGGCAGCGGCGAAGCCGTAAGAGAAGGCAGGCTCTCCGCGACTTCTGTGGTCGCGAAGGGAGCCGGTAGACAGACCCTTGTCAGTGCGACGAAGGGACTGGAAGAGGATACCCTTCTGCGAATGTCCCAGGTCATCGAGGAAGTCCTCGGGCATGTGGGGGTCGCCGTCCTGTCGGGCCCGACCCTCGCCCGAGAAGTCGCCACCGGTCACCCCACCGCCGCGACCGTGTCTTCGAGGTGCCCAAGCGTGGCGCGAGCCGTCCAGAGCCTCCTCACGGCACAGCACTTCCGCCTTTACACCAGCCCCGACATCATCGGCGTGGAGCTTGGCGGGGCCCTGAAAAACGTCATCGCGATTGCCGCGGGGATCATTGACGGGCTGGGCCTGGGCGCCAACACAAAATCTGCTCTTTTGACAAGGGGGCTAGCGGAAATGGCTCGCCTCGGCGTGGCCATGGGCGCCGACCGCAGCACCTTCTTTGGGCTGAGCGGTCTCGGTGACCTCTTCACAACCGCGGTCAGCGACCTCAGCCGCAATCACACCTTCGGCTGCCAGGTCGGCAGAGGCGTCCCCGTCAAAGAGGCGCAATCGAGCACGGAGATGGTCATCGAGGGCATCCGCACGGCGAATGCTGCGGTTCAACTCGCTCTCAGACACAATGTCGAAATGCCTATTGCCACAGAGGTTTATCATGTATTATATAAAGGAAAACATCCACGTGACGCCATCGCCACGCTCATGGCACGACCACCCAAACCGGAGCTCGGAGAGGAACTGGAATAAATGGTTATCCCCGACATTCCCGAGAAGCTGTATTATTCCATCAGCGAAGTGAGCGAGATCACGGGACTCCAGCCGTATGTCCTTCGATTCTGGGAAGCGGAGTTCCCAATCCTCAAGCCCCGCAAGAACAAAAAGGGCCACCGCACTTACCGGAAGAAGGACATCGAGCAAATCTTCGGGATTAAAGAGCTTCTGTACGAGCACAAATACACCATCCCCGGCGCGAGGGAAGTCCTCGCCGGTCGAAAGCCGTCGCCAGCGGCAAAAGTCGCAGCGCCCGCCTCCGCTCCTTCCCCTGCCGCGAACCCTGCCCCTGCCGGTCCCGAGGACACGGAGCTCTTGGAGCGCATCCACCGCGAGTTGACCGACCTCACCGCACTGCTCGACAAACACCGCACCGAGGACATCTTCGCGGATTAGATTTATGTGGGGCGCTTGCGCGCACAGTCTGAGTACAGATATTCGTGAATAGGCCTATTCACTTTGCTAAGGTTCACACCACATATAGTAGTATCGAGGCTTTCGCCGATGGCTTCCTCTACCGCATATAGTGGTTACCTGACCCAAGTGAATAGCCCTATTCGTGAATACAGCGACGAACCCTCGGACAATGTGGCTGATGAATCTGGCCGGCTGCGCTGACTGCCTGTGCCGGGCTTTAGCCGGCACATTCCTGGTAGCCACCGTCTTCAGGCGGTGGTCTCGGGGGTGACAAGCCTTCTTGGCCGGAGCCGGCTTCAGCCGGGCTTCTCGACCAATGGATTCATCCGTAATGCGTCACCGCAGTCATGAATGGGAGCACTAAGCGGAGGGTGAAAAGATGAGAAGCACGTTCATTGTTCTCGGCAAGTTGATGGGGCTGTTGATGTTCTACATCGTGATCGCGGGGATTGGCTATTCCCTTCCGACCATCGCGATCTCCCTATCGAAGGGCATCTTTGAGGAGGGCGGTTTCTGGATGGCGCTGGGTTCCGTTGTGTATCTCACCCTTCTGGCCGTTTTCGCGTTCGTGATGATATTTAGAACCGACAAAGTCGCAAACTGGGTCGGACTCAGAGAAAATGAGGAGGTGGCCAAATCTCTCCCCGTGGAGGCAACGCTTCTCGCGGGCATCGCGCTCATCGGAGTCTATATTCTGGTTCGGACCCTTCCGGAGTTTGCCGCCTATCTTCTTCAGATGCCCGCTTATTTCAACATGTTCGCGATCCCGCCGTCAATCAACGATTTTGTAAATTATGGGCTGCGAATGGCCCTGGGACTCCTTCTCATCCTCAAGCCAAGAGCGCTCGCAAGGTTCATCGCGAAAAGAACTCGGGTCGGAGAGGAGCCAGCGGTCTCTGACGAGACGCCTCGGCAGGTTCCTGGGGAGCACTGACTCCGGCCGTGCGGGTCATCTTGCCGCCATCATCTTTTCATGAGTCCGGGCGGCCTGGAGGCAGAAGGCTTCGAGGCGGGCTTCGATGAGCTGCGGATAGGGGTTGCCGTCGGTCTCGATGGAGAGGAAGGGGAGCGGGCCTTCTCCGTCAATCTTTACGGTCGCGTGCCCGTCCGGGGTAACCAGGTGCTTCCCTTCGACAGTCATCATCTCGCTGAGGATTGCCTCAGCCATGCGGCTGGGCATGCAGCCGAAGGGCCCGATAGAAATCACCCCACACGCGGTATCGAGGATTTCCCGAAGCGCTAACCCCACGGTCAAGAGAGCCTCGCCCCGCAGCCTGGGATTGACGAGCGGCCGGGCGAAGGCGAAAGTCTTCGCGATATCGGTCATTTCGAAATGGCACAGCCCGGATTTGGCGAGGATTTGCTTGATTTCCCGCTCATACCGATTCTGGAACCAACGCCGTAGGGCAAGCTTTCCCCGCTTGAGCCGAGTGAGCTTCTCCCCCCACATCCTCTTCTTGATGAGGTAATCCACGTACCACAGCCACTCATTTATCGGTGCGACTCTCGTTACAAAGCCCCGCTCTGAGAGCCAGTCCGTCAGCCCTCGCCGGGAGAGCTTGTCTCGCCGGACATAGATTTCACCGATGATGGCGACCTCCTTCGCTTCCTCGAGAGGGCGCTCCAGCGGAATGCGCGACACGCGGGCAGCCGCCCTTTCCAGCGAACGAGTGATTGCCTTCGAGTCGCCCGTCCGCAATGCCGCAAGCACATCGTCGTACACATGCCGGAACACTCTCAGCGCGTCGTCCTTGTCTCTGGCGAGAGCCTTCAGAGCGGAACGAATATCGTCCATCACGTCGGAGATGACAATGGCCCTCCAGGCGAGGCGGGTGAACTTGTGCCCGAAGCCGCTGTAGCTGTCCTCGTTCGTCAGGGAGAGGACGGCAGCGTCCTCAAGCCGCTCCTTGCGGATGAGGTTTCTCAGAAAGACGCTGTACTGCCCGAAGCGGCACGGCCCGGACGACGTCGGCATGAAATACACCACCACTTCGCCGGGCTTCCTCTCATCTTCGAGGTAGCGGAGGAGACTCCCCGTCGTCAATTGAAGCGGCAGGCACTCCTTGCAGTTGGTGTTCGCGCGACCGATCTTCAAAGCGGTTTCATCCGGTTCGGGGAGGGCAACCGCCCGGATGCCTATGTAATTCATCACCGCCGCGACAGCTTCCGCCCCTAAGTCCCCCATAGTGGGGAGAAGAAGGCGGACATCTGGGTGCTGAAGCGCATATTCTCTGCCGTTCGTGCGCACCGTGAAGCCATTTCTCCCGTCGCTGCTGACGGTCGCGGGCTGGAACGGTTCCACTTTTTCGACAACCTTCTTCTCTTTCTCCAGTTCGCGAAATCGGCGGACGACGTCGAGAAAGGCATCCACCCGGGTATCGAGTCCGGCGTCAGCGGTATGATCGTCCAGCTCGAGCACGACCGACGGTTTAATCCCCATGATGTCGCGGAAGTAGGTGATGACGAAAGAATCCGGTCCGCAACTGAAATTGCTGATGAAGGCGGCGAAGAGCTGAGGGTGTCGCTTGACGAATCTCGCGGCTTTCAGGATCATCTTGCCCTGCGCCCAGAACATCTCAGGATCACATTCTTCCCCTTCGCAGGGCAGAAGATCGAACGGGATCACGCGGACGCCCCGAGAGGCGAATTTCCGCGGGACGCCCATGTTCGCCTCGCCCGCAAAAGCGTTGTACGGGCGGCCAAAAAGAACGACCGCGAACTTTGACGGGTCCTTCTCCAGCTCGCGGAGGGCTTCTTCCGCGAGTTGCCTCCCCTCGCTCGAGAACGCCCGCTGCTTCTCGCAGGCGACACGGTATGCCTCCGCGGACTCCTGGGAGCCGAAGCCAAGTCGCCTGGCGAGCCGAACGAAATCGGCTTCGGCAGCCTCTATCCCTTTCTCGAAAGTCAGGATTGGCGACAGGACTTTCGTCTTGCCGAGGACGTTGCGAAAGGCCGTGCGAATGCAATAAGGCTCGCCTTGGACAAAGACGCAGTTTGTTCGGTGACCTTCCGCGTTCGGAACCTCCAGCCCTAACACGTGCGGCAGAAAGATGTAGTCCACTCCCTTGTCGAGGAGGTCCTGGAACAAGCCGTGCGCGATGTCCACCGGATAACAGAAGGCGGAACCCTTCCGCTCAATCCCCTCCGGCGAAACCTTCTCCGCTAACACGACCTCCATGCCGAGGGAGGCGAAGAAGTTCGAGTAAAGAGGATAGAATGTGTTCGTCAGAAACGATTTCGTGATCCCAACTTTCCGATTGCGGATTGCCTGCCCGTGGGCTACGGCCAGGGCCGATTGCCCATTGCGAAATGACGCAGAACCCGAAACCCGAAACCCGAAACCCGAAATTGGCGCGTTGGCTCCGTACTTCTCGAAGACCAGCCGTTGTCTCTCGGCGACCACGTCGAGGTCCGCCGCGTTGATCGTGAGGTGATGGCGAGTGTTGTAGTAGCGGTTGCACGCCCCGCCAAAGGGGTAGTTCTCACCGGCAATCTTGACGGTGATGATGGAGCATCTCCGGTCGCATTTCTCCTTGCCGCCGCGGCACTCTAAGGAGCGGCCGTATTCGACGGCCCTGTCCGCAAGTTCCGCGAGATTGAATCGCTGCTCTTCGAGGAGACCGAGCTTCATCCGTCGCTTGACCTCGAGCGCGACCCCGAACGCCCCCATCAGCCCCGGCTCCGGCGGAACAATCACCTCTTTCCCCGTCAAAGCCGCCATCGCTATCGGGACCGCCCGGTTATAGCAGACGCCGCCCTGCATGAAGAGTCTCTTGCCGACGGGGCGGCTGCCCCGGACACGGTTGTTGTAGTTCATGCAGATGGAGTAAACCAGGCCCGCGACGATGTCCTCGTGTTTGATCCCCTCCTGAGCAGCGGTTTTGATGTCGGAATTGATAAATGCAGCGCACTGGTCGTTGAAGTTGGGCGGGTTGTCCCCCCGCATGGCGATTTCGGCAATTGCCTCCATCTCGATGCCGAGTGTCTCCTTCGCCGATTCCTCTAAGAATGACCCCGTGCCCGCGGAGCAGGCTTCATTCATCGCGTAGTCGCAAGCGACGCCGTTCACCAGATACGTGTATTTCGCGTCCTGCCCGCCAATTTCAAAGATGGTATCCACGTCCGGGTCGAAATAGACGGCGGCGGTCGCATGGGCGATGATTTCGTTGATGATACCCTCCGTGAGGGCGTGCAGACCCGCGATCTGCCGACCGGAACCCGTAACGCCAAGCCCGACAATCTCGATCTTCTCGGGAATCTGCCGCGCGAGGTCGGCATAGCATTCCCGAGACGCCGCGACCGGGTTTCCGTTCGTCCTGAGATAGATGGAGCCGAGAATCGCATCATCGAATTCTCTCATGACGATCGCCTTGGTTGTCGTCGAGCCGACGTCCAGCCCGATGATGCAACGGTCGCCGTCGCGCGCTCTGCCCCGCTCCGTTTGCTTGAACGTAACGCGGTCTTCGAACTCTTTCAGGGGGTGCAGGAAGGTGAATGACGAGCCTTTCCCTGCAAAAAGCCGCTCGTACCCTAAGAACGTGCTTTCTGCTCTCTCCATCGCGCAGAGGGCGGCGCCAAGCGCCTCGAAATATGCGGCGCATTCCGGCGCCTCGACGTGCGCGATTTCTTTCCCCAGGAAGTGCGTCAGGACAGGATTCTGAGCCACGCCGCCAACAAGGAGTATCCGCTGGTGCTGCGCGTGAGCTAAGAGCTCCAACACCTTCTGCGCCATCATCTGGCACAACCCCGCGGTGACATTGCCTTTCGGCTCTCCCACGTTGAGGGCGTGAGTGCAATCGCTCTTGCAGAAGACCGAGCATCTCCCCGTAACCTTCCGAGGTGTCGCAGTGATTCCGAGCCGCACCGCCTCGTCTATAGAGAGATTCATCCGCCGAATCTGCTGAAGAAAAAACTCGCCCGTGCCGGAAGCGCATTTATTCCCCGTGTGAACGTTCATGATTTTGCCGTCGTCGCCGAGAGCATAGACCATGAACGTCTCGCCGCCCGCGCTGACGATGGCATCGTACCGCTCGCCCGGCGCCGCCACGAAAGCAAACGCCCGCTCAACCGCTTCCGGCTCCGTGATGGTCGGCAGATTGACATAGTGCCGAAACTTCCGCCCCGTCGCGACAACGGCATCGTCCGCCGTGAGATCCATCTCCCCGAGCATCTGGGACAGGACCGCCCTCGGATTCCCTTCGTGAGGCTTCACGGCGGAGCAAAGCACTGCTATCTTCCCGTTCTCCCGGGACAGCTCGACAACCTTGACCGTCGAAGCTCCCAAACATATTCCGATGTATCTTCTCACTGCCATTTCGTCGTCACTGAATTATCCAGCACAATGAAACCGCAGGCGCAGATTCTCTGCTTGTTTTTTCGACAGGATTTACAGCCTGCCCGCCTGCGCGAACCGAACGTCTGGGGCCCCACACGCCCCGCCCGCGTGGAGACCTCTTCCTTCCTGCGCGGCCAGGGGATTAGCAGGATAATCATCCTGTCTATCCTGTCATCCTGTCCGCTCCGCTTTCCAGTTATTTCACCTCCACGATGCGGAACTGCTTGCTTCCCAACCCTCTTCGCTCCAGGGCATTGATCTGAACGTATGGGTCCTTGCGGTGCATTTTCTCGAAAAAATGTTTCCCTTTCATCAACTTCCGCCCCTTCGGGAGAGTTCCTTCGATGAAATCCGCCGCCTTGATCTTGCTGAGGGACGCCATCTCAATCGCCACAAGATCGTCCGACATCAGAATCCCGATGTCCGGCACCATTGCCGGGAACGAGAATCCCCAGCAATCGCAGATATAGGCGATGTCCGTCAGAAAGTTGATGTAAAGCACGTTGCCCGGCTTGAACGTCTTCAGAACAAGCTCTGTCGCCAGTGCCATTGCCTCCTGAAAGTCCGCGTAGCCGCTCGTATCCATCTTGATGGCGCCCGCCGGGCAGGCATTCACGCAGTGCTGGCAATAAACGCAGTCATGATACTCGATCGTGTACTGCCCGTCCTTGTCGAACTTGTTGGCTCCAAACCGACAGGCGCGGATGCACAGCTCGCAGTGGGTACACAGCGACTCGTCCCACTCCATGCCCCAATCTATGCCGTGCATGTCGTGCCGCGTTTTCTGAGTCACGCACCCCATGGCGATGTTCTTGCAGGCGCCCGCGTAGGCGCAGTGCCCGTGCCCTTTCACATGAGAGAGGTCCACCAAGAAATCCGCGTCGTGAATCTCCCCGGCAATCTGAATCTCTTTGAGCGACTTGAAGTCAATCCTCCTACGATAGAAGTACTTGTCCCGGAAGCCCGTGATGGAGACAATTGGGGCGCCGAGGGTCTCGGCAGTATAGCCGCGGCGTTTCGCGTCCCGCACCGAATTGGGCGAATCGGTCACGAAAACCTCCGCCCCGGCTTCCTTCAGCTTCGAGACAAGAATGCCGACGAAAATCGGATGAATCGTCGTCGTAACAATTCTCAAGCCGAGGTGCATCTTCACTGCCACGGTCTTTCCCTCGACCATGCTCTTGAGGGGATACTTGTTCAGCATTCGCTCGAACTTCGCCGGCAGCGTTGCCGCCTCTTCGATTCTCTCCACCTCGGTGGAAGCAAAATGAACAATCGCCATTCGTTTGCAGTTTCCTTCTTGGTCGGGTCCGTTCGTATGTTCGCGGTTCATAATCGAGTTACCACAGGACATTTCCTTGGCGCTCTTTGCGCCTTTGCGAGAGGCTTTATTAACGCTTTTCTCTCACGCCAAGACGACAAGGACCCCAAGGAACGTTTGGAGTGCGGCAGCCGCGTTCTCGCTCCCCCGCAGTCGTCTTTTATTCTATGCCCGCCGCCTGCTCCCTTCAACGCTTTTTTGCTTGGAGGTCGAACGGCGCCCCGACTCTCAATCGCTGACAAACAGA
>JAUYEE010000013.1 GCA_030691545.1 bacterium
GCTCCTTATGGTTCCGCGATTGAGTGTGGTTCTGACGCTGGTGGTTGTCTCACTGACGGTGGCAGTGTCCGCTTTGGATTACTTGGAGGTAACGCCCGTGCCTCAGGCGGTTCTCCTGCCCATGGTCATCGTGACGATGACGGTCGAACGGTTTCACATTAGTGCGGAAGAAGATGGCGTCCGAAAGGCGTTCGGGCTCCTCGCCGGGACACTCGGCGTGGCGGCGTGCGCTCTGGCTATCTTTCGATTGGAAGGACTTGGCCATTTTCTGCTACACTATCCTGAGTCGCAATTCCTCATCATGGGAGTGCTCATTTTAATTGGGCGGTACACCGGTTACCGCCTGACGGAGCTATGGCGGTTTCGGGACGTTCCCCAGACGCCAGACTCAGGAGAAGGCAGATGACGGCTCTTTTGAGTCGCATATTTCCTGTGCGACCCTCACAACTCCGCCAGCATCATGTCCTCGGACTGAAAGCCCGGAACATCCATTTCCTCTTAGAGTGGAATCCGCGTAGTTTCTATCCGGTTCTCGACGACAAGGTGTTGACGAAGGGAGTCTGTGAAAGTCACGGGGTTCCAGTGCCGGAGACGCTGCTCATTATCGAGCGCGCGGGCGACCTCCGGCGTATGTTGGGTCAAATCGGGGAACACCCCGAGTTCGTCATCAAACCGGCGAGAGGGGCGGGGGGGCGAGGCGTTGTTGTTGTTGTGCGGCACGACGATTCGAATTTTGAAACGCCGAACGGACAGGTTCTGTCGCTCGCGGAACTGCGATACCACATTCTGACGGTGCTGTGCGGCTGCTTTTCGCTCGGCGATCATGCAGACCGAGCCATTGTTGAGCAACGGGTTGTCCCTCATCCTGTTTTCGAAAAGCTGAGCGTGGCAGGCACGCCGGACATTCGCGTGATTGTCTATCGCAGTGTTCCCATGATGGCGATGCTTCGCCTGCCAACGCACGCCTCGAGAGGTCGCGGGAACCTTCACCAAGGGGCCGTGGGCGTGGGCATCCAGCTCGAGACGGGGCGCACGTTTGGCGGAGTTTATCGAGAGCGTGCCGTCACCGTTCACCCCGAGACAGGCGCCCCCATGGAGAATATCGAATTGCCCCATTGGCCAGCCATTGTCGAGATGGCGACGGACCTCAGCCAGTCGCTCGGCGCCGCGTACATCGGCGTGGACATCGTGCTGGACGCGAAGCGCGGGCCCCTCGTCCTGGAAGCTAACGCCCGCCCCGGATTGGCAATTCAGACAGCAAATCGGTGTGGACTTCTCTATCCGCTTCAGCAGGTCGAGGAACGCAAAGGAACACAACTCGTCCCTTCGTACAAGGGGAGACTCACAGCTCCGGTTCCGAATTCCCCGTGAAGGGAAAGTGGCGGCCGACGGGGAAACCGGGGAAATTCTCAGGACAACCAGCATGAAACTTGTCGTTTTGCACGGCGAGGTCCCGGAAGGGGCCCCGCCTGATGAGACAGACGTCCTGATCCAGGTCGAGGCTGTTTCTGAGGCACTGGCCCGCCTGGGGCACGAAAGCGAGACGCTCGTATTTTCCTTCGATGTTAAGTCCGTAGTGGATGAGCTCCTGGGCAAGAAACCTGCGGTGGTGTTCAACCTCGTGGAATCCATCGGCGGGTTGGGCCAGTTTATTTACATCGCGCCGGCGGTCCTCGATTACCTTCGTTTGCCCTACACCGGGTCATCCACCGAGGCGATGTTCCTGACCTCGAACAAGCTGGCTGCCAAGAAAATCCTGAAGGCTTCGGGCATCCGCACTCCCCCCTGGCTTTCCTCCGACCTCACCGATACAGACCTACGAGCGGCGGAGGGGCGTTTCATCATCAAATCCGTGTGGGAACACGCCTCCATCGGGCTGCGCAAGGACTCCGTGGTTTGTGTCGCGGACGTGGAGGACCTCCGCAGGCGAATTGCCCGTCGCCAAGACGAATTCGGCAGGGACTGTTTTGCGGAAGTCTATATCGAAGGGAGAGAGTTCAACCTATCCGTCCTCGCGGGCGAGGACGGGCCGAAAGTTCTCCCGGCGGCTGAAATTCGTTTTGTTTCCTATCCGGCTGGGGTGCCCAAGATTGTGGACTATGATTCAAAATGGAACGAGGAATCTTTTGCGTACCGCCACACGCCACGGTCCCTCGACTTCCCCCAGAAGGATAACCCTTTGCTCCGAAAGCTAGAATCCACGGCGATGGAGTGCTGGAATCTTTTCGGGCTTCGCGGATATGCCCGGGTGGATTTCAGGGTTGACTGCGAGGGTCAACCGTGGGTGCTCGAGATAAACGCCAATCCGTGCATTTCCCCGGACGGCGGCTATGTGGCAGCCGCAAAAAAGGCCGGGTTGACCTTTGATGCGGTCGTTGAAGCTATTATTCGCGACTCCCTCGCTTGTCCGCGCCACCCCGCGCAGGTGGAGCAGTGAGACAGGGTCGGACGGCTCCCGGGGCCAAACCCGAAACCCTGAACCCCAACTCCCCAGCTCTGAGGGAGGGTATAGGGTGTGGGGGATAGGGGATAGGGTCGGACGGCTCCCGGGGCCAAACGCGAAACCTTGAACCCCAAACCCTGAGGAGAAATTCGCTCGTGAGTGCCGAAGCCTATCAGTATCGTACTGAAGTGAAACCCGCCGATGCAGACAGTGTCCGCAGGATCGTGGAATCTTCCGGTTTCTTTTCCGAGGAGGAAATCGAGATTGCAGTCGAGTTGGTTCAAGAGAGGCTGACAATAGGCGCCCAGAGCGGGTATGATTTCGTCTTCGTTGAGGAGGCGGGAGAGACTATCGGTTACACCTGTTTCGGCCGCATCCCCTGCACGAAGGCGAGCTATGACTTATACTGGATAGCCGTTCACGATTCCTGGCGAGGAAAGGGGATAGGAAGAAGACTGCTTGCCGAAACGGAGGCGGAGATTGCCAGGCTCGGCGGGGAGCGCATCTACCTTGACACGTCATCACGGAAGCAGTATGAGCCCACGCGAGGTTTCTACGCTGCATGCGGGTATCGGCAAGAGGCGATATTGAAAGATTTTTACGCTGCGGGCGACTCCAAGGTGATTTTCGCGAGAGAAATCGCGCTGACGGGGCAAGACCAATCCCCCAACAAACCGCCCATAAAGTGATGCTGGGCGGCAGCGCGCCTTCTCGAGTTGGATATGAGCTTTCACGTTATCCCTGCCTTGCGCAGACGGGGCGAGCCGCACACCTTTGTCCTGCCGTGGCGCCAAGCCCTGCCCCGGAGGGGGCATTACACCCATCCGACGTTTTCAATTGACAAGGGGGGACAGTTCAACTATAAGTCCCTGTCGCTTCCCGAAAGAAGGTTGGCAACGCCAACGTGCAATGGAACAAGGCATTGCAGGAGTCAGAAGGCATGAGCGAACCTCTGAACCAATGTCGGGGCATCTCCCGAAGAGCATTTGTCAAGGCCGGGGTGGCTTCTGTTGCCGGAGGAGGGTTAATTGGGATTGACGTCCTCAGCCACGCCGCCGAAGGAGACGGTGATGCTTCGCAACAGGGTGCTCTCCCCAGAAGAAAGCTCGGTCGAACAGGTCTCGAGGTCTCGATTGTCAGTTTCGGCGGGGCTTCGCTCTACTACGGTCCGAGAGGAAAGCTTCCTCAGAAAGAAATAGACGCCATAATAGGCTGCGCGGTGGACGAGGGGATCAACCTGATTGACACCTCGTACGGATATGGCGATGGGGTCAACGAGGCAACCATCGGCAACGCCCTGAAAGGAAAACGCGACAAGGTCATCATCCTATCTAAAGGCCCCTGGGGGCCGATGAAGCCGATGAAGGAAATGCTCGAGACGAGCCTCCGGCGGCTTCAGACCGACCACATCGAGATTTACGGCCTGCACGGACTGGACCTCACGGAAGACCTCGCCGAGAAGTTCATCGAGAAGCACCTTCCGGACTTAGTGAAAGCCAAAGAGGAAGGAAAAATCTCGCATATCGCCGGAACGGGACATCTGGCGACGACCGCCATGATGCGATTCATTCAGACTGGTCTTATGGAGGTCATCGCTGTTCCCATCAACCCCGTGCGGAGGGAGTTTCTCGAGCAGGTCGTGCCGATGGCGAGAAAGATGGACATCGGCGTCGTCGGCATGAAGGTGTTCCACTTCGGCAAGCTCAGCCAGCCGGTTCCCGAACTGGCGGGCATCCTCGGCACGGATCGGGATGAATTCATCCGGCGGACGCTTCGTTTCAGCCTCGCCCAGGACGTGGCGTGTGTCATCCCCGGTTTCACGACGGTCGAGGAGGTGAAAACTGCCGCCGCAATCGGGAGGGGTTTTGCGGGCCTCAGTCCTGAGGAAGAAAAGGCAATGAGCGTCGGGAGGGAAAAGTCCGCCGAGAAGGTCTGCCGCATTTGCGGGCATTGTTTGCCTTGCCCCGCGCGAATATCTGTCCCGGACGTGCTGCGCCTCGAGCTCAACGCCAGGCACTACGGTCTCCAGGCATGGGCAAAGCGGGATTACGGCAGGCAAAAGGTGAAGGCCGACGCCTGCACCGAGTGCGGTGAGTGCACGAAGAAGTGCCCGCATGGGGTGCCTGCCATGGAACTGGTCTTGCGGGCGAAATCCACGCTCTCATGAATCTCCGGCGGGGGTATGATGCGGTTGCAGGCGGGACGCCTGCGCTACTACGTCTTCCCGATGAGACAGGGTCCAAAGACGCTCTCTTTGGGCAAGAACTAATAACTTCAACCCGAGATTGGGGGGAAAAGAAATGTTCAGAAAAGGTCTAACTCTGCTTGTGTTAGTGGCAACGTTTCTGCCCGTGCACTCGTCGTGGGCGGGAGGGTTCGAGTCCTTCGGCATCGGCTCCCGCCAATTAGGAATGGGCGGGGCCGCTGTCGGACTGGCGGATGACTGGAGAGCGATTTACTGGAACCCCGCCGGTCTGGCGTTTCTCAAGGATATGGCCGGCGGCAATGACATCCGGGCAAATTTCGTCGAAGGCTGGAGCAACCATTCCCTGAAAAACGTCGAGTCCCCGAACCGGCTCCTCGGCGACTTTCAGATTGTCTATCCCACCGAGCCGAGGGAATTCAATCGGAAATTCGACAGCACCACTGTGATTTCTCCGAATGGTGGCGGCTACAAGAACTTCGGCGAGTGGACCCTTGGCGGGGGGAGTTACGGAACCGCAGGGACCGGAAGCGACTGGCACGACCGCGTTCCGACGCTCAACGGCGATTTCCTCAAGGCGAAATACGAGTCGGACGTCTTTGTCCTGAACGTGCCGTTGTGCGCGGCAAGGAAACTTTCAGACACCCTGGCTGTCGGTGTGGCAGTCTCGGCGCTTTATGGAGAAAGTTACCGCGATGTAGCGAAAAGGTATCAGCCTCAGCCGTTCTCGCCTTTCCCTGCGTACGACATTGCGTTCACTTCGGACGCCGACGGTTTTGGCGTGGCGGGAGACGCGGGTATCATCTTCAAACCCTCGGAAGCGCTCTCCATGGGAATCGTGTACCGCAGTCCTTTCACAATGCGGTTGAGCGGGGATGCCGACGTCACAAACACCCTCGCTGGCGTGTCGCAGAGCGGCCATGTCGCCCAGAGGATGTACTATCCGACGAGGATCGGCGCCGGAATCGCGGTCATACCGTTCGACAAACTTATCTGGACGGCGGATGTCAACTGGATTGACTGGTCGCACCTCACCATCAAGCTCAATTACGACCCTGAGACGATGTTTACCCCCGACAGCCGTGTGGACTACGACTTCAAAGATACCACAGCGTTTCGCACCGGGTTGGAGTACCTGCTGCCGAAAGGATGGTCGGTTCGGGCGGGCATCTTCACCGATCCGTCTCCCTATGGCGACCAGTGGGGGTCGCTTGTGACTGCGCGTTTCTCTGATGCGAATGTTCTGACGTGCGGCGTTGGCAAACAGGTCGGGAGTCTCTCGCTCGACGTCCTCTACGGTTACGCCTTCACAGAGCGTCGTGAGGTCGGCGGCGCCATCTACGACGGAAAGCAGAACAATTTTGCCGTGGGGCTTACGTTGGCGTTCTGACGTACCCGCGCAGCGCCTGCCATGACATTGCCCTGGGGGCTTCGTGTGCTTCGTGCTCTTCGTGGTGAAGGGGGTCTCTTTTCTCACCACGAAGGACGCGAAGGGCACGGTCCAACCCTATACCCCATACCCGAAACCCTGTGTACCAGGCGGGGGTTTAGGGTATAGGGTATAGGGGGGTCTGGCGCGCGGCGGCAACAAATGTTGCTTCTGAGAAACATGCGGCGACTCAGAAAGGCTGCCGACGGAATATTAGAATTCTCTTAGATCGTAACTTGGCTATCCAGCGGTAATTGGAAGCACGGGTCTCCCGCCTTCTTCTGCTTGTTTGGCACACATGTTGCAATCCACCCTCCTGTTTCGTGTGGGGCGGCCCTTCCGTCACCTTGGGGTAGCGGTATGCAATCGCCAGGGTGACGCTGAACCCGCCGAGTCGCTTTGCCTGCCCGTTGCGGGCTCCGGTCAGGGACTACGGCTCGGACAGGATAATCGCAACATGCCCAAACCATTGTCGAGCGGTTCGCGAAGAAGAATCCTTGTCCTTGTTGACTTCGGGTTGATCCTGACGGCGGTGCTCATTTCGGCGATTCTTCGCCACGCGCAAGAGGTGCATCCGGTGGGGCAAGTGCTGCCGGGCATCCTCGTCATTTCCCTCATTCTCCAGCTCAGCTTCTACTACAACAACCTCTATGACCTTAAAGCCACGAACAACTTCATCCGTCTGACGTTCAACATGATTCACTCGTTCGCCGTGGCGGCGGTGATTCTTGGGGCGACGTACTTGGTCTTTCCACAGCTCATGATTGCCAGGGGCGTTTTCTTCCTGACTACTGGCTTCCTGGTCCTCTTCGTGGTTTCGTGGCGATACGCCTACATCTGGATTCTGAGGCGAAAGGGGGTCGGCGAGAACATTCTGATTCTCGGAGCGAACGGCATTGCGAGCGAGATCGCCAAAGAGGTTCTCCAGCGACCCCAGTCAGGTTACCACCTGCTCGGCTTCTGGAGTGCCAACGGGTCCGCTCCATCCGTTCCGCAGGCTCTTCCCGTCGTCTCAGGGGCGGAGTCTAAGCTTCTCGATTGGGTCCGAAAAGAGCATGTCAACACAATCGTCGTGGCCTCCAAGGATGGCGAGGAAAAGAGCGCGAAGCCTTTCCTGAACGAGGTGCAGCAGCAGTGCCCCGAAATCGAGATCCGCAGAGGGGGCGAGTTCTACGAGGAGGTCGCCGGAAAAGTTCTGCTTTCCGCCCTCAGCCCGTCCGACATACCTCATTTTCGCAACGCCGGCAACAGACGGTTGGTATGGCACTTCAAGCGCCTGATAGACATCGTCATCTCGATTATCGGCCTGGCTGTGACCTTGCCCATTTCCATCCTGACGGCGATAGCCATTAAACTGACATCTCGCGGCCCGGTCCTTTTTGCTCAGGAGCGCGTCGGACAGAACGTGAAGCCGCTCAGGTTGCTCAAGTTCCGCTCGATGAGGGAGGACGCTGAAGCCGAATCCGGACCCGTCTGGGCAGACGTCAACGACCAGCGCATCACCCCCGTTGGACGCATCATACGGAAATTCCGGATTGATGAAATCCCGCAGATGTGGAACGTC
>JAUYEE010000040.1 GCA_030691545.1 bacterium
ATCCAACCGGAAAAAAGATTTCGGATGCTGAAATGAAAGCGCTTTCTGTTTCGCGGTGTGTTTTTCATGGTGAATGGAACTACAGAATCCGCCCTTCTCCATAGCTTGAGTTGTTTAGGTTGTTATGAATAGACGCCTTAGGGAACCGCATGGGGAAGAAACGCGTTCATCCTGAGCTACTTCAATTTGTCTTTGATGCCTCATCACTCATAAACATAGAGAGAAGCCGCAGAATGGACTTGCTTAGAAAGCTTAGGGGCGCTCTTCTGATCCCGGAGAGGGTTGCCGAAGAGGTGAGTCAACCGAACACGCCCCTTGAGAGATTCATTACAATGTACCCTGACGTCGTCACCCGGCTCCAAACCCAGGCCGAAGAGCGCGAGTACCTGCGATTCTACAGCCAGCGTGTGGTAGACGAAGGCGAAGCGTCAGCGATGGCGATAGCTCTCAACCGACACAAGGCGCTGGTAATCGACGAGAGAGAAACGAAGGCTACAGGGAAGGCACGGCAGCACGGCATAGAAGTCTGGAGTTCACAGGATTTCGTGAGGCGACACTCTTGAAGGGGGCAATGAAACGGCCAATGTGTTCGGTCTGGGCAGATTGACGGAGCGATAGGGCATGCATCAAAACTTTCATTTCATCATCTCATGTCGGGTGGATCGCATTTGTGTCCCCGGCTCGATTTGTCATATGTGACGTGCGCACATGGAGGAAAGACATGGTTTGTTACATAGGAAGTGACATTGGGACGACGGGAACGAAGACGGTTGTGATTGATGAGAAGGGGAAGGTGCTTGGGAAAAGCACGGTGGAGCATCCGCTCTCGACTCCCAAGCCGGGCTGGGCGGAGCAGCAAGAGAGTCAGCGGTTAGCTATTTGCCTCAAGAAGGGAAACGCGAGATGATTACCAGACTCAATCTGGAGAACTTCAGGTGCATTCCCCGTAGCGAATTGGACCTGAGAAGGATAACTGTGCTGACTGGGCCGAACAGTACGGGAAAGTCAAGCGTACTTTACGGTCTGCTGGCACTGAGAAATGTCGTCCTGGATTCCAATCAAGACCTTGACGTTTTCTTCAATCTCGGCTTCCTCAATCTCGGCGGGTTTAGCGAGAACGTACACCTGAAGGATACGAATTCAAATATTGGCCTCGGGATAGAAGTTGCCACAGAGACAGTACGTTGTGGGTACGAAGCTTCGCTCGGGAAAAAAGCTTCCTTGCTTCGCCTCGAAAGTTCGGGGCCGTTCAACGTGAAGCTGAAGCTGAAGGTGACGTTCCCATATCCCGCAAACTCGACAGCGACCTCTGAAGTGAAGGGGGACTTTGGGACCGCCCACATAAAATGGAACGGGATCACTCCCGCAATCACGATGCTAAGCTCCGGTTTACCCCCCGGCGGGGAGGCTGGCCACCGAGCCGGTTACGAAGATAGGATGCGCGTCATGGACGAGCTGTCCCGCAGCTTAACCGCTCCAATAGAAGAACTCAGGGTCACCGACTTCATCGGGGTGAAAAGGGGATTCACAAAGCCATTCTATTCGACGGTGCCTGTGCAGCCGCAACTCCGCACCGAGGAGGAGCTGGCGACCATAATCGCGATGGACAGGGACCTCGAAGGGAAAGTGGCCCATTATCTCGAACGCATCGTGAACAGGTCCTTTGCCGCCAGAGCGATGGTCGGGCTGGGGAGCTTTCATTTGCAAACCCGTGACCCGTCCACAGGCTTCGTCTCTGACCTCGTGAACGAGGGTTTCGGCACAAACCAACTCGTTACCATCCTGACCAAGTGTCTCAGAAAAGACGCGCGGACTATCTGCATTGAAGAGCCAGAAATCCACCTAAATCCTGATTTGATAGATAGGCTGCTGAGGGTTCTCGTTGAGATCGCCGAGCAGGAGAATAAGGCTTTCGTGATAACATCGCACAGCGAACACGTTGTTGTATCGTTGCTGAACGCCGTCGCACAAAAGCGCCTCAGCCGTGACGACGTTGCTATGTATTACCTCTCAAAGGAAGGCAATGCCGCGAGGATCGAGAGGCAACAGGTCAATGACAAAGGCCAGATCGAAGGAGGGCTGAAAGCGTTCTACGAGACCGAGCTTAGGGAGACGAAGGAGTTTTTCGATATCGTGGCGGAGCAATAGGTGGAGATTGTCGTTGACGAGTGGCTACTCGAGTACATGCGCCCGGACGCAGAAGATGACGACCGCCTTCTCGCCCTGAAATTCGTAAACGCATGGGTACGCAGGTGTGACAGGCTGCTCTTAAGGAGGCCTTCGCCCTTCGTGAACAAGTTTTACAGATTCATGAAGAGCTTTGGCCGTGATCTCGAGTTCAAGGGGCGGTTCAGTAAACTGAACTCGCTTCTCTTCCGCGACAGCTTGAAAACGAGAATCCTTGACGACGACGATGTGCTGTCGCTTCCGGAAGAAGTGGCTGACACGATACCGTGCGATGACCGGTATCTGATTGAAGCAGCATCGTGCTCCGAGGAAAGGCTACTTGTTACAACAGATGAACGTTTGAGAGAACGGCTCTCGCACTGGACGGGTTTCGTGGTTTACTCCCCGGCGGAATTCCTTGCGAAGTTCCTGCCGCAGGAGTGAATCGAGCGGGTCGGCGGTGTCTTTGCACGAGTTCAAGTGAAGCCCTGATGACATCATACCTCATCGTGAGAACCGCCCATGAAAAATACGGAGGAAAGAAATGGCTTGTTATATAGGAAGTGACATTGGGACGACGGGAACGAAGACAGTGGTGATTGATGAGAAGGGGAAGGTGCTCGGAAAGAGCACGGTGGAGCATCCGCTCTCGACGCCGAAGCCGGGCTGGGCGGAGCAAAATCCCGCGGACTGGTGGAAGTCGGCCGTCGAGTCCATCCGAGCGGCGGTTAATCAAGCGGGCGTCGGAAAGGACGCGATAAAAGGGATCGGGCTTTCGGGGCAGATGCACGGGACGGTTTTCCTCGACAAATCGAACAGGGTTCTCCGCCCCGCGATTCTCTGGTGCGACCAGCGAACCGCGGTGGAATGCCACTGGATTACAAACAAAATCGGCAAGGAGAGGGTCATTCAACTCACGTGCAATCCTGTCCTGACGGGTTTCAGCGCGGGGAAAATTATCTGGCTGAGGAATCACGAGCCGGAAATCTATGCGAAGGTAAAAAAAGTCCTTCTGCCGAAGGACTACATCCGATTCCTGATGACGGGGGAGTTTGCAGGAGAGGTTTCTGACGCCTCCGGGACGAGCCTCTTTGACGTGACGCACCGGAAGTGGTCGGATGAGGTTCTCGAACAAATAAGAATACCGAAAGAATGGTTGCCGGAAATCTACGAATCGCCAGTTCCTGCGACGAAGCTGAATAAAAAGGCCGCGGAGGAACTTGGCCTCAATCCCGGAACGCCGGTTGTTGGCGGCGGGGGAGACCAGGCAGCCGGCGGCGTCGGCAACGGAATCGTCAAGGAGGGCTTAATCTCCAGCACCATCGGCACCTCTGGCGTCGTCTTTGCCTCGACAGATTCGCCGAAACTCGACGACCTCGGCCGCGTCCACACCTTCTGCCACGCGGCGCCGGACACCTGGCACATTATGGGGGTGATGCTCTCGGCGGGCGGCTCCTTCCAGTGGTTTCGCAACGTCCTCGGCACGGAGGAAATCGCCGAGGCGAACAAGAAAGGTGTTGACCCCTATATGATTCTCGACGCCAAAGCCGAGAAAGCACCCGTCGGAAGCGAGGGGCTCATCTTCCTCCCCTATCTCACGGGCGAGAGGACCCCTCATGCCGACCCGTACGCAAAAGGAGTTTTCTTCGGGTTGACCCTGCGCCACAAGAAAGAGTATCTTATTCGCGCGGTGATGGAAGGCGTAACCTACGGGCTGCGTGATTCGCTGGAAATTATCCGCGGAATGGGAGTCGAGGTGAAGCAGATACGGGCCTCCGGCGGAGGAGGCAGAAGCAAGCTCTGGAGGCAGATGCAGGCGGATATGTTCAACTCGCCGGTCGTTACAATAGACAAGGATGAAGGACCGGCGTTTGGCGTGGCGCTGCTGGCGGCAGTGGGAACCGGCGTTTACGCGACCGTCGCGGATGCGTGCGAGGCGACCATCTCGATCTCATCGCAGGTGGAGCCGATTCCGGCAAACGTAGAGACTTACGAATCATTCTATCCCGTATATCAGAAGCTTTATTGTGACCTGAAGGACACATTCACAAAGGCTTCCGGAGTTGTTAGCAAGTGGGCCAAATAACCATTCAGACAGTGCGTGGTAAATAGAAACACTCGATTAGCGAGGGGGAAACCATGGACCAGGAGCCAAAACGGATTGTCGTTGACCAACAGGAAGGCTGCACCATCATCCGGTTTCGCGATAAGGACATTCTCGACCAGGTGAACATTCACGAAATGGGAGAGGAGATGTATGCGGCTGTGGAAGGTTCTCCAGGGATCAACGTAGTCGTGGACTTCGACGGGGTGCTTTACCTCTCCAGCAGCGCCCTCGGAAAGTTGATCTCTCTGAAACGGAGAGTCGAAGAGAACTCCGGCACAATCAAGATGTGCCGGATAAAGCCCGAAATCATGGAGGTCTTCCGGATCACCAAGCTTGATACGATTTTCGACATCCGCCCGGACCTCAAGGCGGCATTAACTTAGCCGGGCGGTGCTCTCATCGCACCCCGGGCGCAACGGCGCACACCTTCTGAAAGACCTTTCGGCGTGACCGCGCGAAACGAAGAACGTAAAAGAACCCGCTTTTCTCTCTCACAGAGAAGCGAGGTCCCTCCCACCAGGGATAAAATCATCGCCTCCCTGCGGGAACTGGGCTACCCGCAGCGGGACCTCTTCGCCGTTCGTCTCGCAATCAACGAAGCCCTTGTCAACGCCATCGAGCACGGCAACAAAAGGGATCGCCGGAAGAAAGTCACCGTCGCCTACCGGGTTGACCCTCAGAAAGCCGAGATCACCGTGACCGACCAGGGAGCCGGTTTTGACCCGACCACCGTCCCTGATTGCACCGCCGACGAGAACCTCTGCAAGACGTGTGGCAGGGGAATTGCCCTCATGCGGGGGTTCATGGATGTAGTCGAGTTCCTGGGCAAAGGGAACGTTGTCCGGCTCGTCAAATTCCGCAGCGACCTCCGGCCGGCCCCGGCAGACCGGGCTCAGGTCATGCTCAAATAGACATCGCGAACTCCCTACGCCAACTTCGGTCACCGAGTGCGGCCGGAAGACGACCGCTCGAAGCACAGTGCTTCCCACGAAAACCGTGCTCATCGTCCCCATCTGCAACGAGGAACAGTACCTCTCCGGGGTCGTGGAGGAAATCCAACAGGGTGTCTCGCCCGGCGCCATGGCCTGCATACGCTCCACCACCCGCAGCCTGCCCGGACAGGGGCTGAGGTGAGCCCCCGCCGAGGCTGACGCGTTGCCTCGCTCGCCGAATGCCTTGACTCTGACCCAGCGAGTCAATATAATTTGACGCGTTCCGAACCAACGGAGAAGCAATTGGCTATGGGAATGACGATTACGGAAAAGATACTCGCCGTGCACGCAAACCTGGACCGGCTTCGCCCCGGCGACATGATTATGGCGAGGGTGGACATCGCTCTCGGCAACGACATTACGGCGCCCATCGCCATCGAGGTGTTCGAGGAGGCGGGCGTCGGGAAGGTTTTCGACCGGGACAGGATCGCTCTTGTCCCCGACCATTTCGCCCCGAACAAGGACATCAAGAGCGCCGAGCAGTGTAAGCTGATGCGGGAGTTCGCCCGGAAGTACGGCATCACACATTACTGGGAGCAGGGCGAGATGGGCATCGAGCACATTCTGCTGCCCGAGCAAGGCGTGGTCGTCCCCGGCGACCTCGTCATCGGAGCCGATAGCCACACCTGCACGTACGGGGCGCTGGGTGCTTTTTCGACCGGCGTGGGAAGCACCGACCTGGCGGCGGCGTTCATCACAGGAACAGCCTGGTTTCGCGTGCCGGAGAGCATGAAGTTTATCTTCACGGGAAAACGCGGCAAGTGGGTCTATGGGAAGGACCTGATTCTCTATACCATCGGGCGGATCGGCGTGGACGGCGCCCTGTACCGGGCGATGGAATTCACCGGACCAACAATCGAGGAACTGCCGATGGCGGACCGCCTCACGATGTGCAACATGGCCATCGAAGCCGGCGGCAAAAGCGGAATCATTGCACCTGACGCAATCACTGAGGAATACGTGAGGGACAGGGCGGAACGCCCGTACACGTTTTATGCGAGCGATGCGGATGCCTCTTACGTGGAGGAGATCGAGTTCGATGTGCCGGGGATTGAGCCGCAGGTGGCGTTCCCCTTTCTGCCGGAGAATGCGAAAGGCATCAGCGAAGTCGGCGACATCGCGATTGACCAGGTTGTAATTGGCGCCTGCACGAACGGGCACCTGGAGGATATGCGGATCGCCGCCTCGATTTTGAAAGGGAAGAGGGTGGCGAAGTACGTTCGCGCCATCATCATCCCCGGAACGCGGCGGATTTACACAGAGTGCCTGAAGGAGGGATTGATCGAGCTTTTCATGGAATCGGGGGCTATCGTCTCCACGCCGACGTGCGGGCCGTGCCTCGGCGGGTACATGGGCGTGTTGGCGGAGGGTGAGCGGTGCGTCGCTACGACGAACCGGAATTTCGTGGGCAGGATGGGTCACGTCCGAAGTGAGGTCTATCTTGCCAATCCCGCCGTTGCCGCAGCCAGCGCGATCACGGGCAAGATTTCGAGTCCGGACGAGGTGATTTGAGTGCAGGTGAAGCGGGACACCATCCGCAAAGCCCGCTAAGAGAAACCGGACGGGGACAGAATCGGTGAGAACATGAGCCAGAGAAAGCAAATATCCGGGAAGGTGTTCAAGTTCGGCAATGACGTTGACACAGATGTCATCATTCCGGCGAGGTATCTGAACACGACGGACCCAAAGGAACTCGCCTCGCATTGCATGGAGGGAGTCCGGCCAGGTTTTGTGAAAGAGGTCTCCTCTGGCGACGTGATTGTCGCGGGGAAGAACTTCGGGTGCGGTTCGAGTCGGGAGCATGCGCCGATCGCAATAAAGGGGGCGGGCATCTCCTCCGTGATTGCGAAGAGCTTCGCCCGCATCTTTTATCGGAACAGTTTTAACACCGGACTGACGCTTTTGGTAAGCGAAGAGGCGCCGGACAAAATCGAGGAGGGCGATGAGTTAGAGATTGACCTCTCCTCGGGAATCATACGGAACAAGACAAAAGGCGAAGAGCATCGAACTCACCCCGTGCCGGAGTTCATGCGGAACCTGGTGGCGGCGGGCGGGCTGATTCCATACATGCTGAGGAAGCACGCCCGGAAGGGTGAGTGACCCCGTGTCCACGATGCAGAAATGCCCAAAGAAGATTTGCAGGCGGGACGCCTGCGCTACATCCCCAAGGAGCAGAGCATGGCGAAAGCGTACAAGATAGCGGTCATCCCCGGAGACGGAACGGGACCGGAAGTAATTGGCGAAGCGGTGAAAGTGCTAAGGGCGGTTGCCGCCCGCAACGGATTTAACCTCGACCTGCACAACTACGATTTTGGCGGGGAGCGCTGGAAGAGAACGGGCGAGACCCTCCCCGATTCGGCGGTCGAGGAACTGCGCGGCTACGATGCGATTCTCCTCGGAGCCATCGGGCATCCGGACGTGGCGCCGGGGATTCTGGAGAAGGGAATTCTCCTGAAGCTGCGCTTCGAGCTGGACCAGTACATCAACTTGCGCCCGGTGAAGCTCTATCCGGGCGCCTACACGCCTATCAAGGATAAGGGACCGGAAGAAATTGATTTCGTTGTGGTGAGAGAGAACACAGAAGGGCTGTACTGCGGGGCGGGGGGATTTCTCAGAAAGGGGACGCCCGACGAGGTCGCCGTGCAGGAGATGATTGCCACGCGGAAAGGGGTTGAGCGGTGCGTCCGCTACGCCTTCGAGTACGCCAGGAAGCGCAACAAGGAGAAAATCGTCACCATGGTCGGCAAGACGAACGTGCTGACCTACGCGCAGGACCTCTGGTGGCGGTGTTTTCAAGAGGTGGCGAAGGAATACCCCGACATTAAGCCCGACTATGCGCATGTGGACGCGACCTGCATGTGGATGGTCAAGAACCCCGAATGGTTCGACGTGCTCGTGACCGACAACATGTTCGGCGACATCATCACCGACCTCGGAGCGATGATTCAGGGTGGAATGGGAATCGCTGCCGGCGGGAACATCAACCCGGAAGGCGTCTCGATGTTTGAGCCGATCGGCGGGTCCGCTCCCAAATACACCGGCAAGAACGTCATCAATCCGCTCGCCGCCATCTGTGCCGGGGGGATGATGCTCGAGACGCTCGGCGAGGAGAAAGCCGCTCGGCAACTCGAGAACGCCGTTATCAAGGCCGTGAGCGAAAAACTCAAGAGCCTCGCCGCCGGGAAAATGGGTTACTCGACCACTGAGGTGGGCGACATGGTTGCCGAATTCGCCGCGACGATGTGAAGTCTGCACCATTGCTCTCTTGCGGTCGAGGTTTCCCCCCGATTGCTCTGGTTGTAAATCGGGACGCACCCTGAATACGACAAGCTTCTGCGCTGACAGCGGGAGGGAGCCAGACGGGCTAACGGCGCCGCTTACCGAAGCGTTCGACCGAGCGAAGGCGATGAACGTTTTCTACGAGTTCCAGAAAATAGTCCGGCACCTTCAGGCGGAGAAGATTGAGTACGCCCTGATTGGCGGGGTTGCCCTTGCCTTCTACGCTGAACCCCGTTTCACCAAGGACATTGACCTTCTGGTGCGGGAAGGCGAACTAGGAGCTTGTCCGAATAATAGAATTTCTCTTGACAACAGGAAGTGAGTGCGCTATATATCGGTCGGAGCAATTGAGGGTCTTTCCCAAGGAGCAAGGCGATGGCGAAAGTGTATAGAGAGTATCAACCCGATCAGCCT
>JAUYEE010000058.1 GCA_030691545.1 bacterium
ACGAGGCGCTGAAGTGCAAGGAGACTGGAGAAGAGAAGGTCATCGCCATCAATTACAGCGGTCACGGTTTCTTCGACCTGGGAGCATACGACCTCTACCTCGCCGGGAAACTCGAGGATTACGAGTACCCGACGGAGAAGATCGCGGAGGCGATGAAAGAAATCCCCGAAGTGAACGTCTGAAAGAACGGCCACGGAAAAGAAAAAACCGGCCTCCGCAAGGGGGGCAGATGCGTCGGAATGGCCACACATGCGCGGATGAAGCCGTCTGACGGCCGACAGAGGTCCCTTCTCTTCGCAAGTCCGGCGCGCCGTGAAATGCGCTGGACAAGGCGGTGACATGACCATTGCCAGAAAACAACTTCTTGAAATGATCAAGGAGCTTCCTGAGGAGGTGGAAGTAGACGAGCTGATGTATCGGCTTTACCTCAGGCAGAAGCTCGCCGCGGCTGAGCAAGACGTTCGCAGGGGACGGACGGTCCCCCACGATGAGGCTGTCCGAGAGAGCTCAACATGGTTCGACGAATAGAATGGACCGCGAGAGCGCTTGACGACCTCCACGGGAGTCGCATCCTGAAAAGAGAGTTCGAAGAGACCTAAGACCAAGGACAATGAAAAAAGTAGTCTCACGAATCGCGAGGGGATTTTTCACCTTAGGGTTGCTGGGGCAGGGATGGGCGGTTGTCCTGGATTTCGACGACCTGGCGGGCAAAGCGGTCCCGGACAACTATGGCGGTGTGAACTGGGAAGACCCCGTCCTGGGAAATTACTGGGTCGTTGATCCGAACCACCTCCCTCAGAACAACACGCCCTGCGCTTTGTTTGACGCCGGGGAGTCGCAGTTCGAGGTGACCCTCACCTGGAACAGCCCCGTTGATTTCGTGAGCATTGACCTCGCCGGGCGGGATGGAGATTCCGTCGCTCTTTTTGGGGGCGGGCCGGGAGAAGAGCACTACGGGGTTGATTATCGTTCGGGAGACATCGTTCTCGATGGCAGCACATTGGCGCGCTATCAGGATCAGTGGCTGCGAATCACATCCCTGACAATCTTTTTTGACTCGCTGTTCCCCGGCTCAATCTCGATAGACAACTTGACTTTTGAGCCGGCGCCGCGCCTGGCGACAATTTTCAAGGAGGATTTCGACACGTTCACCGCCGACGAGGGCATGTTCCAGGAAGGCTGGCAGGTCCAGCACGGACAATATCCCGCGACCGACGGGGGAATCTGGCACATCGAAGCCCGGACCCTTGACAGACAGGGCGTCGTCGCCGTGTATGTGATTTCGAACAGCGATGCTGAAGGGGAACTCCCGACTCTTCAATACATGGATGAATCCTTGATTTCGCCCGAAATTGACTGCACGGAGTTCCGCGACGTACGTCTGGAATTCCGCCAGAACCTCAAGGTGTTCAAGTCCAACGACCCGGACAACTTCCCGGAAGTGTTCAACCTCTACGTCAGCAACGACCCCGCCCACCAGAACTGGCAGGCAAAGCAGGTGCCATTCTGGAAAGAGGCGTATGGCAACACCCTCTATCCGCGGTCTGTGGATATCTCAGACTTCGCCAACGGAAAGAAGATTAAGATTCGCTGGCGCTACACAGCGAAGTGGGATAACTGGTGGGCAGTTGATGATGTCCGGGTGATCGGCCTCGCGGACGTGACCCTCACGAGTTTCCAGGCGAATACCGAAACCGCGGAGGTGTCCCTTGCGTGGGATGCCCCCGACGGTTTTTTCGCAATCGAGGCGAGCAGTGACTCGTCCTTCTCTAACCCGACGGAGCTGGCAACTGGAATCACGCAGAAGCAATGGACCGGCGCCGACCCACCAGCGGCATCGGAAGGTCAACGGTTTTACCGAGTACGAATGGATTGAGTCCCATGAGAAAAGTTCACAGAGCGCTCATCAGCGTATCGAATAAGGCAGGAATCGTGGAGTTCGCGGAGCGACTCCAGAAAATGGGCATCGAGATTCTCTCCACAGGCGGGACGGCAAAGCTGCTTCGGGAGTCGGGCATCGCCGTCACCGAGGTCTCCCAGTACACCGGCTTCCCCGAAATCCTGGATGACCGCGTGAAAACCCTCCACCCCAAGATTCACGGCGCCCTCCTCGCACTGCGGGATAACCCCCTTCACCAGAAAGAGATGCAGGAGCACGGCATCACCCCCATTGACCTGGTAGTCGTCAACTTGTATCCCTTCGAGCAGACCGTGGCGCAGGAGGACGTGACCCTGGAACAAGCGATTCAGAATATTGACATCGGGGGACCTTCCATGATCCGGTCCGCGGCGAAGAACTACCAGGACGTGGCGGTCGTCGTGGACCCGGCTCGATACGAGGAAGTTCTTGAGGACTTGCAGGCGAACAACGGAGCCATTTCCAGCGAGCTGCGCCTTGCTTTGGCAGTCGAAGCCTTCGGGCGAACCGCGCATTACGATTCAATCATCCATGCGTTTCTCTCATCGCTGGAAAAGAAAAAGCGGCCAAGTACGCAGGCTAAACTCTCACTCGAGTACACGAAAATGATGGACCTTCGGTACGGCGAGAATCCCCACCAGAAGGCCGCCTTGTACCAGGAGAAGGTCATCACCGAGCCGTGCATTCCCGCCGCAGAGTTGCTTCACGGTAAGGAACTCTCCTTCAACAATATCCTCGACCTCGATGGCGCCTGTGAGACCGTCAAGGAATTCAGCGAGCCTGCCGCGGTGATTATCAAACACACCAACCCCTGCGGCGTCGCAATCGGTTCCTCCATTCTCGAAGCATACAAGAAAGCCTGGGCCACAGACACCGTCTCCGCATTTGGAAGCGTCGTCGCCTTCAACCGCAACATTGACCTCGCGACAGCCGAGGAATTGAACAAGACGTTCATCGAGGCGATCCTCGCCCCCGGTTACAACCGGGATGCCCTGGACCTGCTGAAAACGAAGACACAGCGGCGACTGGTCCTCTTAGAGGGATTGGAGACCTGGCGCATGGTCGGCGGGACGGCCATCCCCAGCCGAGACCTCCGCAAAATCGTCGGCGGAATGCTCGTCCAAGACCGTGACCTACTGACCATCAGCGAGAAAGACCTCCGCTGCGTCACGAAGCGTGAGCCAACGCCGGAGGAGATGAAGGCGCTGCTGTTTGCCTGGCAAGTCGCCAAGCACGTCAAGTCCAACGCCATTGTCTATGCCAATGCCACCGAGACCATCGGCATCGGAGCCGGGCAGATGAGCCGCGTGGATTCCTCCCGCATCGCCGTGATGAAAGCACAGAAGCCCCTCAAGGGGAGCGTCGTCGCTTCGGATGCCTTCTTCCCGTTCCGGGATGGAGTGGATGCCGCCGTCGAAGCCGGAGCGACCGCCATCATCCAGCCGGGCGGCTCGGTGCGCGACGAGGAATCCATCAAGGCGTGCGACGAGCACAACGTCGCCATGGTCTTCACCGGCATCCGCCATTTCCGCCATTGAGAATCAAAACGCCAACCGGAGAGAACGCAGAGGCCGCGGAGACGCTGATCGCCTGCCGGTGTGAGGTCCTTTTCAGCCTGGTTTCTACACGCGCGCGGCTTGTCTAAACGTCGGAGAAAGTTATGAGGGTGCTGGTTATCGGAAGCGGCGGGAGGGAGCACACGCTGGTTTGGAAGATTGCTCAAAGTCCACTCGTTGAGAGAATCTTCTGCGCGCCCGGCAACGGCGGCATTCAGGAACTCGCGGAGTGCCTGAACATCTCCCCGTCTGACATTGCCGCCCTCGCCGGCTTCGCCGAGAAAGAGAAGATTGACCTGACGGTCGTCGGGCCGGAACCCCCCCTGGCCGAGGGGATTACAGACGAGTTCATCCGTCGCGGCCTGCGCATCTTCGGACCCACCAGAGCCGCCGCCCAGATCGAAGCCAGCAAGGTCTTCGCCAAAGGAGCGATGGTCAAGTACGGTATCCCGACCGCCGATTTCATTGTGTTTGATGACGCTCAGAGGGCGCTCCGCCACATTCGGAGAAGACCCACACCAATGGTCGTCAAAGCCGACGGTCTTGCCGCCGGTAAAGGGGTGATTGTCTGCCGCGCGAGAGACGACGCGGATGAAGCTGTCCGCCGCATCATGGTGGAAAAGGAATTCGGCGCGTCAGGAGATAAGGTAATCATCGAGGATTGCCTCGTCGGAGAAGAAGCCTCTCTCCTGGCCTTCACCGACGGCGAAACGGTTCTGCCCATGGATTCTGCCCAGGATCACAAACCGGTCTTCGACAATGACGAGGGACCAAACACCGGCGGCATGGGCGCCTATTCGCCTGCTCCGGTAGTCACGCCGGAGGTTTATCGCCGAATTAACAATGAAATCCTAACTCCAATGATCCGTGGTCTCGCCGCCGAGGGAATCGAGTACAAGGGCGTCTTGTACGCAGGGCTCATGATAGACGACGATGGGCCGAAAATCCTCGAATTCAATGCCCGCTTCGGCGACCCGGAGACGCAGGCGCTCCTGCCGCGACTGGAAAATGACCTTGTGGAAGTGATGGACGCCGTCATTGACGGACGCCTCTCGGAAATCGAGCTGAAATGGAGCACGAAGGCCGCCGTCTGCGTGGTCATGGCTTCTGGCGGCTATCCCGGACCCTACGAAAAAGGGAAGACGATCTCGGGACTCGATTCCGTTGACGATAACTCAGTCGTGGTTTTCCACGCCGGGACGAAGAGACTCGATGATGGAAGAATCGTGACGGACGGCGGGAGAGTCCTCGGCGTGACCGGCCTCAGCGACACGATTGGCCAGGCAATTGAAAGAACGTACGCCGCCGCCGAGAAAATTCATTTCGACGGCGCGCATTACAGAAAGGACATCGGAGCCAAAGCCCTCCGACCGGAAAAATGGAACCGCTGAGAGCGCGGAGAACGCAGAGGCCTGTTCTGGCGTGAACGTGTCGTCATGGGAGAAAGCACGTGAGTGATAAACCAGTGGTTGGATTTCTGGTTGGAAGCAAGTCCGATCTGAAGTTCGTTCAGGAAGGGCTTCGGCTGCTCGAGGAGTTCGGGATACCATACGATCTTCAGGTCATTTCGGCTCATCGGACGCCGGATCAAGCCGCTCAGTATGCGCGAGACGCGGAATCGGCGGGCCTCAAGGTTATCATCGCGGCAGCCGGCGCCGCCGCTCACCTCGCTGGCGCCATCGCTTCACACACGACTCTGCCCGTTATCGGCGTTCCAATTCCCTCCAGCGATCTGAAAGGGCTTGACTCGCTCCTGTCCACCGTGCAGATGCCCGCCGGTATTCCCGTTGCCACCATGGCCATCGGTGAAGCCGGTGCCACCAACGCCGCTATCCTCGCTGCCGAAATCCTCGCGCTCTCCGATCCCAATCTCGCCGAGAAACTCCACCGCTTCCGGAAGGAACTCGCCAAGAGAACTGTTTCAGGAAGTCCGGCATCGCCTCAGCGTGAGAAATGAGCCAGGCAAACTCGCCCGGCGACCTTATTCGTCGGACCCTGATACCCGTCGTCGCCACGGCGCTTTGCTTGATCCGTTTCGTTCCTCCTGAGAAACGAAACCACAGGCACGCTTTCGAGCGCCTGTGGTCTCTCGCCCTCAGTTCTATAGCAGTTCGGCATCCTTGCAGATCTCGGCGAAGAGAAGCCCCTGACCTGCTTGTATGCCCGTTACGGCGGTCCGAAGCCCGCACCGAGCCAAAACCTTAGTGTTCTTCCCGATCTCTCGACCACCTTGGGCTTGGCAAGCGGGCTACTGAATGTTCGCCATGGTGCCGAGGCCGTCGTCGTCGAGAAGGATGACGTCAACGTATTCGGCCGTCTCGAGGACGTGTTTCTTCGCCTCGTAACACCCTGAGGCTAAGATTCCGGTCGCCGCAAGAAGTCCCAGAATCAACAGGAACCTTCGCACCATTTCTTACGCTCCTTCCAATCGTGAGCCGTCAAAAGAGGGTTAGCCCTACTCGCCTGAGCCGACGAGGGGTCACCGCGTTTTGTCCTGAATAAAACTTAGACCATATCAGCCCTGAATGCAAGCCCTTTTTCACTCGTTGAGTCATTTTTGCGTGGTCTTCGTGCAACCTTGCCCTCGTCTGCGTCGCGACATAGGGCATCACCCGTTCCGGCTGGCCAGGCGAACCTCCTCGAAGGCGACCGGCAGGAGTTCGATAACATCCGAGGCGATGAGGCTCAGTTGCCCTTTGCGTTCCACGCCGATCTCGCCGGCTCGCCCGTGGACAAACGTTCCCAGCTTTGCCGCGTCAATCGGTTTCAATCCCTGCCCGACAAGGGAGGCGATGACGCCGCTCAACACGTCGCCCATTCCGCCGCTGGCCATTCCCGCGTCGCCAGCAATGTTGATGTAGAGCGAACCGTCCGCGTCGGCGATCACCGTCTCGGCGCCTTTCAAAACAACGATGGCGCCCCATTCTCTGGCATACTCCTTAGCGACCTTCCAGGGGTCTTCGAGGATTCTGTGCGTTTCGAGTCCCGTTAATCGCGACATCTCGCCTGGGTGGGGCGTAACAATCAACGGTGCCGGGTAATTACGAAGAATCTCGCCCTTCCCGTGCAGGCAGTTCAGTCCGTCGGCGTCAATGAGCAACGGCGTCTTTGCTTCGCGGAGTATATCTTGGACAAGGCGCGCCGTCTCAGGATGCGTTGAGATTCCCGGGCCGATGACGGCGTTGGTGCATTCCGAGAGCCATTTCAGAATTTTCGGTTTTGCCGAATAAGCGATAGTCCCTTCCGGCGTCTCGTCGAGAGGGACGGTCATCGTCTCCGTCAACTTGACTTCGAGAATCGGATTGAGACTCCCCGGAATGCCGAGAAACACCAGCCCTGACCCCGCCCGCATCGCCGACGAACACACCATCGTCGCCGCCCCGGTCAACCCTCGCGACCCCGCAAGAACAAAGACTCGCCCATAGTCCCCTTTATGGGTGATTCTGTTTCGCCGCGGCATGAGGGCGGCGATTTCTTTCTCCGTCAGCAGGTCTGCGCGGCTCTGAGCCTCTCGGATAACCTCTTCCGGTATGCCAATATCCACAACCTCCAGTTTCCCGACGTAGTTGAGGGCATCGGTTCGCAGAAGCCCTTCCTTGGGCAGCCCCATCGTCACCGTCAGGTCCGCGCGAATGCAGGGTCCTTCGTGACAACCTGTGTCCCCGTTGATTCCCGATGGAATGTCAATCGCCAGGACTTTCTTCCCGGCGGCGGAGGCGGCATTGATAAACTCGATGACGTCTCCATAGAAGCCCTTCACCGCCCCTTTAATTCCCGTCCCTAATATGCCCTCCACGACGATGTCATAATCGTGGACGCGGATCCTGTGCAGTTGACATGTGTCGCGAATGACGACGAGTTCGCCCCTTGATTTCAGAAGCCTCGTGAGATTCGTCGCAGCATCTCCCTTGACCTCGGACTCCTTCGCCAGGAGGACGGTCGTGTTTGAAATTCCGCACTGTTGAAGAAGCCTCGCCACGACGAACGCATCGCCTCCGTTGTTTCCCCTTCCCGCAAAAAGGAGAACCCGGCCTTTTGCGGAGTCCGGCATCATCCGCGTGATGCATCGGAAGACGCCCTTACCAGCCCTTTCCATGAGGACTTCTCCGGGCACACCGAACTCCTCAATGGTCCGGCGGTCAATGCGCGTCATTTTCGTGGCAGTAACAATCTTCATGATTTCCCTCCGAGCGGTCGCCCACAGATTACACGAGACGAATACGCGCTTCAATTCCATTCTGAATCTCCGCTCAAAGCCTCAGTCTCCGGAGGAACCGAATGCTGACCGGCGCCCGCGTTCGACCGGACAACAACTCATCGCTCGCGGAAAACAATTCTGTGGAAGTCGCGGGAGAATTATGCAAAATCAAATTGCGGGCACTCTCGGGGATTCTGAGGTGTTACAGGAATGGCACTGCCGAATGGACGTTACACGACGACACTCAACCAATGAGAAAGGTTTATGATAGGCATATCGAAACTCTACTGCGGGACCATCACCCCAGGCGACGTACTCCGCTATGGCAGAGAGTCGGCGAAAAGCCCCGCAGACCTACTTCGCTTCACGGCGGACAAGAAGCCCGTCGTGGTCTGGAACATCTCACGGACGTGCAACCTGAAGTGCATTCACTGCTATTCCGACTCGGACAACAAACGCTATCTGGGGGAGCTTTCGGAGGAAGAGGGAAGAAAGCTCATTGACGACCTCGCGGAGTTCAGGGCGCCGGTGCTTCTTTTTTCTGGCGGGGAGCCGCTTATGCACCCGTCGCTTTTCAAACTTGTCGGCCTCGCGTCATCGAAGGGCCTTCGCGCGGTGGTTTCGACGAACGGAACCCTGCTGACGACGGAAGCTGTAGGAAGGCTCAAGGATGCGGGCGTGTCCTACGTCGGCATCAGCATAGACGGACTGGAGGAGACAAACGATTCGTTCCGAGGGAAAAAAGGAGCGTTTCGGGCGTCGCTGGAGGGCATCCGGACGTGCACGGGACTGGGGGTAAAGGCGGGTCTCCGCCTGACATTGACGAAGCGGAATCTCAACGATCTGGAAGGGATTTTTGAGCTTGTCGAAACCGAGGACATCCCGCGAGTTTGTTTCTATCATCTGGTCTATTCGGGAAGAGGCGGCAGGTTGCGGGATGAGGACATATCTCACGAGGAGACCCGGCGGGCCATGGACATGATCATGGACTGGGCGATGTCGTGTCACAGGAGAGGACTCGAGAAGGACATCCTGACCGTGGACAACCACAGCGACGGAATCTATCTCTACCTGCGCATGCTCCGAGAGGGGCGAGCGGACGCCGAACAGGTCCGTGAGCTTCTCCTCTGGAACGGCGGAAACAGTTCGGGAGTCGGCATCGCCTGCATTGACAACTTAGGCAACGTCCACGCCGATCAATTCTGGCAGGATTATACCTTCGGCAATGTCCGCGAGCGCGCCTTCGGCGACATCTGGACCGACACGAGCGACCCCATCATGGCGAAACTGAAAGACCGCAAGCGATTTTTTAAAGGGAAGTGCGCCCGGTGCCGATGGATTGACATGTGCAACGGGAACTTCCGCGCGAGAGCCATCGCTGTTTACGGCGACCCCTGGATGGAAGACCCGGCGTGCTATCTTACCCATGAGGAAATCGCCGCCGAGCCAGCGGAGACCCAACCGCAACAATAGCCCGAACACCACGTCCCGAAGTTGGCGAACACGGCTGCGAGCGCTTCACGAGGGTACAGATCGCGACGTCCGACTCTTGACACCGTCGTATATTGCCGGGCTTCAGCCGGCATTCTCCTTTAGCCATCCCGCCATCGGCGGGACTTCAGCCGGGCTTCTCGACCAGCGGATTCATCCGAAAATGCACCACCGAGTCCATGAACTGAAGCACTAAGAGGAGGAAATGCAATTCCCAGCATCTCGCGCCGTTGTAGCTCTCCTGTCGGTGATCCAGATCGCCTATTTGCTGAACGGCTTCGCGGAAATCAAAACCGTCTATGTCGTTGTGCCGACCCACCTGGACATCGGCTTCACCGCCCCGCCCGACGCCGTCGCCAGAGGCTACAAAGACGGCATTGACCATGCCATCCAGCTCTGCGAGACGTATCCTGATTACTTTTACACAATCGAATGCGCCTGGCAGCTCCGTGAATGGATGAATCGCTCGTCGCCGGGGGAGATCGAGAAGCTCTCTGGTCTCGTCAAATCCGGCAGAATCGAGATTGGCGGCGCCTTCGCCACCATGCACAGTGAGCTGATGAGCGGCGAATCCGTCAACCGCATGTTCGATCTCGGACTGAGCCTCACAAAGAAGCTTGGAGGCGAAATCCGCACCGCGATTCAGGACGACGTCCCCGGCTACGCCTGGGCTTACCCTCAGGCAATGCGGCAGCACGGCATCAAGTATTTCCTCACCGGCATCAACACATCCTTCGGCGGCAAGCCTGACCTGACGTACAAAGACATTCCCTTCTATTGGGAAGGGGCAGATGGCTCCCGCGTCCTGACATGGATTGCCTTCGGCGGATACGCAGACGGCAATGACTGGGGCGTCGGCCTCTGGGAAAAGGAGGACACGGTTTTCGAAAAAGTCCAAAGGCAAGCCCGCGAAATTGAAAAAGCGGGTTATCCCTACGACGCTTTCCTCATCATGGCATCTCCCGGCGATAACGTGGATGCATCCGCCACGGAGAAGATTCACCGAATCATCGGCAAGTGGAACGCGACTGAAAAAGGCCCCGTGCTGAAAATGGCGACGCCACGACAGTTCTTTGAATACATGGAGGAGAAGTACGGCGACCGTTTCCCGACGTACCGAGGCGACTGGTCTGGGCACTGGGTGCCGGCAAAACTCGGCGCCCCTCGCTTGATTGCCCGCATGCGATACGCTCAGCGAATCCTCCCCGTCGCCGAAGCCCTCTGGTCCGTGCTCGCGCTATCGGGCGCCGCCAGATTTCCCTCCGAGGACATCGCATCGGCTTGGGACGACCTCCTCACCATTAGCGAGCACACCGCGGCAGCCGGCACCGGCTGGCCCAACCTCACCACAAAGGAGCAGGTCATCTGGGAGAACTGGCAGCACGCCTATCGCGGCCTTTTCGCGTCCTATAGCTCAAGCATGCTCCTCGACGAAGGCATGGAAGTCCTTGCCAATTCCATCACCGCCGACTACCCCTTCATCGTCGTCTTCAACAGCATTCCTCGAACTCGCGCCGGATACGTCGAGGTGAACATGCCCCCCGAAGTTCTCCAGCGCGGCTTCACTATTATTGAAGACGTGCTTGGCGGAGGACACAGAGAGGTCGAGTACGATTTGCTTGAAGATGGCCGGACTATTCGCTTTAGCGCGGGGGTCTCGTTTGGCATGGGTTACAGTGTTTACCGAGTCGCCCCCGGTCCCGTTCCGACGCCAATCCAGGCAAGCGAAGGCGACACTCTTGAAAGTCCCCGCCTTGTTGTCTCGGTTGACCCGGAAACCGGCTACATCAAGTCCATCTGCGACAAAACGCTGAAGCGCGAATGGGTGGAGAAGGGCCGCTTGTTCGGCGCCCTCCACCTCGTTCGGCCCGCTCAGGCTATGATGGGACGAACGTCACAGCCAGCACAGGCGCGAGCCTCCCGCATCGAACTCATCGAAGGAAAAACCTACAAGACCTTGCGAGTTCTGCGGGATAAAGGCGCGCTCGTCCAAACCTCGGTGACCGTCTCTGAGCCACGGCTGACGTTAAAGATTGAAAATGTCCTCGACACCTCGAAAATACCCGCCGAGGACCGCGTTGTGGCTCTGCTCGAGTTCCCGTTTAACCTCGATGCGGAATGGCTTAAGGTCGCTCTCGACGGGCCGAACCATTACCGCTGGTGGCCGGATGATTACCTTCCCGGCACCGCTCGCATTGGCCAGACTGTCCAGAGCTACGCACTTCTTCACGACGAAAAGGCAAACGTCTCGTTCATGCCCGTCGAAGCCCCGATTCTCAGTCTTGGCAAGGTCGGCTTGCACTCTCTCGACAAGCCCAGGAAGGCGCGAATCTACTCGTACCTGTACGATCGAGCGTTCTGGGGCGAAAACAGGGACACCGGTCGGACACGATACGATGAGGTTGAGCCGGCACTGGGGACAAAGATTTCGTTCACCTATTATCTCGACTTTGGACCCAGCCCCAAGCCAGAGCGAGCTGCTGGCGGCTGGCCCCGCCCTCGCGCATTGGAGGCAACCGCTCCGCTTTTCGGTCGCTTCCACTCGCCGTGGGGAAAACAAGAAGGCAAACTCGGAGACGCCACGGCCAAAGTCTTCCTCATGGCACCTTTTCCGAGCATCGAACTCTCCTCTGCGACCGTTGTTTCGCAGGACGACGAAACATTCTGGCAACTGAGGTTTCAGGAGAATTGGGGCGACGTGTCCTATCCTTATCCCCGGAAAGTGAACCTTCTCTTTCCGGTTGGCTCAGTGTCGGCCCTCGATCCTGCAACGGGAGAACCCACCCCTGTATCGGCGATATTTGGGCTGCGCCTTCCCGATTCGGCATTCAAGACAGCAACCTTCCTTATCCGTCCCGAAAGTGAGACGCCCTTCGCTAAGGGCGCCCGGACTCGCCTCAGCAAAGACCCGCCAACTGTTCCTCCTTCGCCGACACCCTGATCTCGCAGGCGCCTTTCTCACACCTCCAGCTTCCACGGTGCCCGGTATTCTCTCCCCACCAGCTTATTCGCCTCCGCGTCGTCGAGCACAACCTCCTTCTCGGCATCCCATTTGATCCTTCGACCAACACGGTACGCGATGTTGAGAAGATGTCCCGGCACGCTCGAGTAGTGTCCGTTCTCGATTTCGTTCGGAGGCTCCTTTCGCGACTTCACCGCCTCGACGAATGCGCGCTGATGCAGCCCGTCTCCCTCGATCCCTCCGATGCGCACTTCATCGAGCATCTTCTTTTCGCCGATCGTCTCGGTAATGATGGCATAACCGCCGCGGTTGAGAATCATCGAGCCGTTTGTTCCGTGAAAGATTTTCGCGTTCCAGCGGTTCTCGTAAATGTAACTGTTCGCGCCCGTAAACCGATAGGACATGATGAAACCGGGGTACTCGACGATCCCGCTCAACGTATCCGGCAGCTCCCGGTTATCGTCTGTCATCAACTTCCCGCCCATTGCCGTCGCTCCCACGGGCTTGTCGCACTTCATCGCCCAGTGCACGATGTCGTGATGGTGCACCGCCCAGTCCGACTGCCATCCCCCGCCGTAGTGCCAGAACCAATAATGATAGATATAGCGGTTCTGGTTGTAAGGGACTTTCGGCGACGGACCCAGCCAGAAATCCCAGTCCAGTTCCGGCGGCGGATTCGAGTCCGCGGGATGGCCGAACCCCGGCAACTGCTGGTCCACATCCCACACCTCCACAAAACCGATTTTCCCCAGCCGCCCGGAGTGAATAATCTTCACCGCGTCCTGGTAATGCGGCGAACTTCGCTGCTGCGTCCCGATGCAGCCGATTCGTTTGTACTTTCTCGCCGCTTGAACGACTGCGCGTCCTTCTTGAATTGTCAGCGACAGCGGCTTCTCCACGTAAATGTCCTTCCCCGCCTGGCAGGCGTTGATCGCCGGAAGAGCGTGCCAGTGCCCGTTCGTCGCGACAACTACTGCGTCAATGTCGCTGCGCTCGAGCAACTCCCGGAAGTCCGCGTACCCTTTCGCCTTCCCGCCGGACACCGCAATCGCCGCCTCGCAATGACGCTTGTTCATGTCGCTGACTGCCGCGATCTCGACATCCGGATGAGTCATGAACATCGTCATCAGATACCTCCCGCGACCGCCCGTCCCGACAAATCCAAGAATCACCTTCTCACTCGCACTCGACCGCCTCGCCGGTGCCGGCGCCTCCGCAGCCTGCGCCGCACTTCGGCCAAGCCTTTCCAGAGTCGCCGCCACCATGCCCACAGCAACTCCCTGTCCCGACTTCTCCAAAAACTCTCTCCTTGTCAATCCTTCCTTCATACCATACCCTCCTTTTCTTAGTCGTTCCCTCACACGGGAAAGCCGATGCCCCGCCCGAATCATCCTGAGCGATAGGCGGATGTTCGCTCGGACATGCACGAACGACGATGTCAGTCCTATCGCCCAATGGAGAGCCGTATCGGTTCCTCAAAGGCGGCAGGATACCACGGCAGGCGAGAATCTTCAACGACCGCTGACGGCTTGACGGCCACCTTCTTCAGTGGCTCTGGCGGGATCGTCCCATAGGCTCGGCGACACAGCAACGGCGGGTACAAGGGACTTGTGGCAGCACAGAGCATAGGTGTATAATCGCGTGCCCGAGCCAAAGGACCCGGCTTGACAGCCACGGCAGTTGGACAAGCGGGCTTGAACCGCGCGTTGCCGGTTGCAGCCCGGTCAGTCAAGCTCGTGGCGGCCCGGATACCGGGGCGTGACGACCGGCCACGTTTGCCGGTCCGGAAAATCGGAGTCGTCCAGTGCAAGAGGTGCAGATCTCAGCGGAGGCCCAATGAGATGAGCAGGAGACGTTTCTTGACAGACTTCTATGACTCAATACGTCAGCGACAGTATAGGACACTCGCGCAGACCCTGTGCGATGAGAAACTGCCGGATACGGCAAAGTCTTTGTATACAGGGCGGTTAAGATTTGATGTTCTGCTCTCGCAGACAGTGGTCTTGACGGATGCCATGTTGCTTGACGGAACATTCTTCCTAGATGTGGAACCACGGGAGCTTGCCGACTCACTCGCCCGCCGTGAGGGGGAGGAGATGCCAGTCGAAATCCGAGCCAGGGCGGAGAACCTGGAACACGCACTCCTGATGTTTGTCAGGTACCCCGAGTTGCCAAACCTGCGGGGATTCATCTTTTCAGGAATCGAAGACGACGAGCAACGTATAGAGGCGAAGAAGGTCCTGGAAGAAACGCCGGCGTCCGAGCTCAGGTCTTGGAGGGACCTTGGCCGGGTTTTCCGGCGCGCTGGCGTCACCGCAGCCAACGCTGAAAAGTTGGAGGCTGCCTGGGCTTGCTGGATAGGAGCCCAACGATGCGGCGTCCTAAAGGTGGCGACGTGGCACGGGGATTTCGAACTGGACAGGGCCCTGCCACGCCCGGAGACCTTGTCGAGGGGGCTCAGGACTGCCGAGGGCGCATCGCTTGCCCAGAGGGTTTGGGACAGTCGTGGAGACAGAAGCTCCATCGATGCCGCGCTGTCAGAAGCGAAATTCACGGCAGCGGGGGATCTCTTGAAAGACGTCGCTGCAATTGAGTCCCGCTTTCACCGGAGTTACAATACTACGATTGCGCTGCAGCACGAATGTGACAATTACGAGTCGGTTTACGACGCCTCGACAGCGATAATGAGCCGCCGTGAGTTCGTGCGGCTCGGTATCGATGATGCCAAGCAGCGACAGGCGCGCTCACCAAGGCCCACGCTCAATCTGCCACCTGGTTTCCTGCTGGCGCTAGGCACGATGCCCAGTGACTGCTTCCGCACGTTGTTCTGGGAAGGGTACAGACGGGGCCATTTTCAGAAGTGGTGGGAGACCGGAGAATTGGAGGCTCTTCGCAGAGCCCTTGACCCTTTCGTCAATAAATGTGCGGAGGGCAGTCACCTCCCGGTTAAATGGCGGCTCGCTTCAAGGCTGGTTTCTGCTGGGATAGGCTGCGGCGTCGGCGGCCCCGTTGGGGCAGTTCTTGGGGTTCTGCTGGAGTATTTTACGATCGAACGCATTGGGGACGTCCGTGGCGCCAGAGCCAGGCGTCTCTCACAGCGCATTTTGCGTATAGCAGAGGAGCGTCAAACTGATGAGCGCAAACATTAAGCGGTTAGAAGAGCTACTTGTATACTCCGACCAAGAAAACCCCTGGCTGAAGCTATACTTCGATCGCGTCGAGTTCTCCGATGGGCGCGTCGGGCGCTATAACCGGATTGTGGAAGCGCAGGGCAAGCAGGGCGTGGCTGTCTTGCCCCTTGCCGGGGCGCACATCGGCCTGGCACGCCAGTTCCGATACCCTGTGGGAAAAGAGCTATGGGAGATACCACGAGGGTTTGCGGAAAGCGGGCGGCCAGAAGAAGATGCCCTCCGAGAACTCAGGGAGGAAACGGGGCTTAATGCGCGGGAGCTAGTTGACCTCGGGACAATCCATCCCAATTCGGGAGTACTAGCGTCGGAGGTGCAGATCTTCGCGGCGATCTGCGACGATTGGGCGCAAGACCGCTCAATCACGGATGGGGAAGTGGCCGAGTTTCGCTGGCTCCCCGTCGAACGGGTCTTGTCCCTCATAAAAGCCGGCGACATCACGGACGCTTTCACGTTGTGCGCCGTCTTGCGCGCAAAGGAGCGCGGAATAGTGTAGGGGGTCTCCCTGCCTCTCCGCGGGGCTTTAGGTCCAGCTAAGGCACACAGCTGCATGCGTAACTGAAAGGCGACGCCCATCCGAAGCCGCTGACTCAACCTCGTAAGCATTCGCACATCGAAAAGGGCCAACCAAGACAAGAGGAACAGAAAGGGCGAACGGAGGTTTAGCCACGAGCAGTACGACATGCTCCCCCGGGCCCTCCGAAACGAAGGACATGACCGACTAACCGGAAATTCCTTGGACATGATTACAGGATGTTCAGCATTGTGGGTCGTGAGTTGCGCTGATGGCCGGTTCCCAATAATCCTGCTTATCCTGTTATCCTGTCCCCAAGCTACTCCGCGTCTGCGCTCTCCGCGCCCTCTGCGGTTGGCCGCGGGCGCGTTTCAGTGGCAGAGCTGTGGACTGCACGGCGGTCGGGGTGACCACGGTGGCCACCTGTGGCACGGGCGTCTCGCCCGTGGTCAACCCGTGGAACCCTCACATGGACAGGATGCTCATTCCATCAAAGTACGACAGCAGAGCTGTGGTTTCTCTCCTTGACAAAATCATGGCCATGCCGTATAATCCTGTCAAAAAGAGGACCAGCCCAACGATCCCTTCGTGGAGAACAGAATGCACTTTGGGGGACCACCTCTCGCACAATTTCGGCCGTTCTTGCACCACTATGTCCTTTTCCTGCGCGCACGCGCCACGCCACGCAGGCAAGAAAAGCCCGGTACTGGGCCTTTTCCTCAATCGGCGGATTTCAACCTATCTCCTTCTCGAATCGTAGATTGTCGCCAGTTTCCACCTCCCAAAAAGGCCCAGAAAGGCCCGCTTTTTCGCCCCGTGGCCTTTTTATTACGCGCGCACAGTGACAACGGCGTGTCTCCCGGCCCCAACGCAATCACTCCGGTGTGCTATAATCGGGGGTGCCTGACGTCAAGAGGAGGCTTTTGTGAAATGAAGATGCTCAAACGAACGATGCACCTCATCAACGTGCTGGCCATTGCACTCTGCTTCGCCAGCGTCTCATCCGCTGCATCCAACGTGTCCATGCCCAGTCAGACAGTGGCCGAAGCGCAGCTTCGCGCGGAACTGAGGGCCTATCCACACAAGATTCTTTTCGCCAGTTACCTCGATGGGAACTGGGAAATCTGCATGATGAATGCTGATGGGACTGGCGTAAGAAATATCTCTCGTCACCCGTCCAACGACGTGATGCCTCACGCCTCCCCCGACGGGACGACGATTCTTTTCGGTTCAGATCGCGTGGGGAGGCAGGACGAGGGTCTCTGGCCCATTGGTTCCCAGGGGCGGGGCATTTTCGTCATGAACCTCGACGGGACGAACGCCCAACTCGTCGCCATTGGCGAAGAAGCATGTTGGGCGCCCGACGGCAGACAGATTTGTTTTCTCCAGGACGGCTGGCTGATCGTGCGCGACATCACGAGCGGAAGGGAGCAGAGAGTCGGCGATTTCTGGTCGCAGGTCGAGACGCCGTGCTGGTCGCCGGACGGCAGAAGCATCGCCCTGACCGCGGACATGCTCGGCGGGCACAACGGGCACATCTTTGACCTGATAACAGGTCGCCTCCGACGATATGCGTATGGCGTCGGGACGAACTGCCGCCCCGACTTCTCGGCGGATGGCAAAGCCATCGCTTTTTGCAGTCACTACGCGGGCGGCGTGATGCTCTGGACGGCTCAGGTCGCCGACCCGCGGCGAACGCTCTGGCGGTTGACGTATCGCCCGGGATTCAACTACTACCCGGACTGGTCGCCCGACAACCGGTTCATCGTCTATAGCCACGGCCCGAGAAACGATTCGTATGAGTTCAGCCCCGGACAATGGCAGATTTACATGATGACTCCGTTAGGGGAGAACGACGGGCCGAGAATCCATCTCACCTCGTGGGGCTCCAACCGCGATCCGGATTGGCTGCCCGTTGCCACGGTGGGGCAGCCGATGAGGACGGAGGGCCGCCGCCCGTGACGGATTCTGGAGTCCTTTCCCAGCCCGCGCAGCCGGAGCCGCCAAAGCCCGCACCGGAAAAGAAGAGACCCTGGAAGGTGCGCACCCTCGGAAGAATTTGCCTCGTTCTGTCGGTTCTTCTCACCTGTTTCTACATGCGGGACGTGCCGAGGGCGTTCGACTACATGACCACCGGCTACCTGCCGAAGAAGCTCAATGTTTTTTGGCTGGAGTATTCTCTCCGCGACTACTACCTTCCCGGCAAATTCGCGCGGAAGATTGTGCGAGGGGCCCTTCCGGCTTCTGCCCTCGGGTGTAGCGCGCTGTTGCTGCTGGTTGGGAGCGTCGGTATTCTTCGTGGGGAGCGATTGAAGGTTCGCCGCGGGGAGGCTCTTGTGTGGACGGTGCTTGGTGCGCTGCTCTTCGGGGCGAACGCGATGGCGACGTGGATCATCTGGAAAGCGTTTGTCTTTCTGTAAAGGGGACGGATGGACGCGATTCTTTTCGACTGGATGGGCGTACTTTTCAAGGACCCGGATGTTATTGGGACAGTGTTTCCTCGGATTTTAGGACAAGAGATGCAAAGGTGCGGGCTTTCCTTAGAAGAGATGTGCGCTCGCTACTATCCGTATTCCGAGGGGAAGTTGAGTCGCGAGGCTTTCTGGCGTGGGTTTGACGGCAACATTGACGATCTGGAGCGTAACTATCTCGATTCATTCCAGTTGAATGAGGGATACGAGTACGTCAAGAGTCTCCGTGGGAGATTCAAGCTCGGAATCGTCTCGAACCTACCAGCCGAATGGGGCGACTATCTAATCGAGAAATACGATTTCGACAAGAGCTTCAACCCAATCGTCGTGAGCGGGAATGTCGGAGTCAGGAAGCCCGAACCGGAGATTTACCGCATTGCTCTGAGAGGTTTGGGAGTTGCGAACAAGGTGTACGTCGTGGACGATAAGACCTCGAACCTGCGAGCCGCTGAGGAGCACCTGGGATGGACGGGCATCTGGATGAGGTCCCAGCCCGCGAACAGCGATTTCGTCCCTCGCTTTCAGATTGATCGCTTGACCGATCTCAAAGAGATACTCCCCGCATGACGTTCAAGGCCTGGTTCCTATCGGGTACCACGCCATCTTCTGTGAGAACTCATGGCGCGAGGGAACGATCAACGGACGGTCAGGCGGCAGCCTTTCTCCTCTTTCCAAGTGTCGTGGTAGCGTTTGAGGAATGCGTCTGCGGTCTGGGGGTCAACAATCGCCTGGTCCACGTCAAAAGGAATCTCGGCCTTTGGGACTGGGGGATCCTGCGTCCACGTGCCTGGGTTTGCGGCCAATTCGTGGAATGCCAACCCCCACGGTTTTGGCTTCCCCTCGTCCGTGACCAGACCCGAGAACTTCGTCGTATCTCGAGAAGAAGGCGTGTCGGCGTACGCCCAATTGAGCCAACCGGAGGTAATGCCGCGCCCCTGAAGAACCGCTGCGAGACACCAGTGCACCTGGTCTTCCGCGGACCACTCTTGCAGGCCATCGGGTTTTCCGCCGCCGTGCCAGCCAAACTCGCCGACAAAAAGAGGTTTTTGCGGCGATCCGGCTTTGACGTAGCGCAGCGCGAGCTCAAGATAAGCCAGATTCCTCGTGAAATTCTCGTCCGAAGCGAGGGGATCGCCGCCGTACAGCGGGTAGAAATGAATGGAAAGAAAATCGAGCATGGGCGCGATGCGCGATGGACGAAACGCCGCATAGCGCGAGGGCCGGCCGTAATACACAGGGACAGTCCACTGGATCAAGCCGACGGTGACGAGGTGATTGGGGTCGGCGGAGCGGATGGCGTCCACCTGCACCCGAATCCAGTCGTCCGCGAGCGATTCCCGGAAATGCTGAAAGTCCAACAAAACGGGCGACCCCGGAGAGGCGGCGTCGCCAGGAATCTCGATTTCCTCGAAAGCCCGCGCGGCCTTTTCCACCTCACCCCAGCCTTTGCGCAGCGCGTCCAGCGTGCCGTATTTGTCGTGCAGCCATCGGGGCCACTTCGCGCGCATAGCGGGCGTGTCCCATCGGACGTGTGGCTCATTCAACAGGTCGTATGCGAAAATAAATGGCTCGTCCTTGTAGCGTGCGGCAAAGGCTCTCCAGAAGGCAGCTTGTGCCTCCAGGGCTTGTGGGTCAGCAATAAAGTCCGCCCGGCGCCATGCAGGTGTGCCTTCCCAATGATCCGGGCCCGTGGGGTGAATCCGAATCCCGTACTTTCGGCCGATGGCGAGCATCGTATCGAACTTCGCGAGAGCCTCGGCTTCGAGACTCGGCGGCTCGGGGAAGAAACTCTGCGCCGTCAGAAAAACGCGCACCACATTCACACCGAGGTCCCGCATGGTCCGGAAATGCTTTTCGACCTTCCCCGGATCGAATCTCTGCCAGAGCTTGGGCGCCCAACCGACGTGGGGGTCAAAGTAATTGCACCCGAACGGATGCCATGCTTTCCCGTCAAGCGTGAATCCCTGTCCATCCTCGCCTACGCGCACAAACCCGCCGTCCTGCCGAGCGGGTGTGGGATCGTCAGGCAGCGTTCTCCGGAATTCATCTCTGTACAGCCCAATCTTCTCGACGGGGATTTGCTTGAATCCGAGCTTCAAGGCAGGCGAATCGTCCATGAGCCGAAAGTCCAGCTTTTCGGGGGCGACGAAATGCGGATCGCCTTCGGTGAAATTATCCTCCATTCTGATGGTCTTGTCAGTAAGCCTGTCCAGCAGGTCCAGCCATCTTCCGCCGACCCGGATGTTGCGGGCGATCAGGTTCCCTTTCGGGACGGCAGGTTCATCGTCGAGGATGTTCGCGAGTTTCGGATAGCGCGTGCTGTAGGGCGGCTGAGTGTGGTTCACCGCCTTCAAGCGGTCCATGAGAGTGCTGTCTCTTCCGTCGAACCAGAATTTCGCCCAGCCGAGTCCGCGCGCGTCCACGTGGATCGCCGGTTCGCATTCAACAAAGATGTTGTTCTCGATTGTGTTGTCGCGCCCGCCGCCGAGGAGAACGCCCCTGCCCGCCCTGTAGCACACATTGCCATAGACCATCGTCCCGCTGGCGCAATCGTCAAGGTAGATCGCCTGTACGCTCCCCTTCCCCAGGTCGTGAAAAAAGTTGTGGCGGACAACATTCCCGCGCTCCGTGAAATCGCGGCCCAAGTAGAAGGCGCCGGCGTCGCTGGTCTCCATGCAAACGTGATGGATGTGATTGAACTCGATGATGTGTTCGTTTCCGCCGAGGAGAATCGCGCTGTGGGGGGCATCGTGGATGAGGTTATGTGCGACGCGGTTTCCCACGCCGCTCACCGCAACGGCCGGGCAATACGTCCTCACCCATCTGCTGAAATCATAGATGTGGTTGTTGACAGCGAAATGCCCCGCTGGTGTCAGTGTGCGCCGGTCGCCGCCACGAAGCTGTATGCCCCCGTCTCCTGTTTGGTATATGTCGCACCCAGCCACACCGTTTTGTTCTCCGCCGTTGACAGTCACCGCCGCATTCCCGATATTACGGAACGCACAGCCGGCCACGACGACATGGTCACCTCCAACGATTTCTATTCCCGTTCCACGGGTGACCTCGAATGTCAGCCCGCGAAGGGTGACATGCGAAAGGTCGGCGAGAGAAACCATCGGCTCTTCGAGGATGGAAACGTAGGCGGTGTTCTGGTCCAGAGGCGCCGGGGGCCAGAAGTACAGAATGCCCGTTTTTCGGTCGAGATACCATTCGCCCGGCTCGTCGAGTTCCTCCAAAATGTTCAGGACGTAATATCGTTTTCCAGCCGCATAGCCATAGACTCCATGCGGTTCACAGGTGGTAATCTCCCGCTTCTCCGTGTCTATGCTTTTGACTTCCTCGTACGACTCCGCCCAATCCCACGTCCAGTATCCGTGTATCCATACGTCGTCGGATTGAACCCACCGCTTTGGGCGGTCACCTTCGTAAGAGAATTTGCCGCCGCGCTGTCCTGCCGGCACGCCTGCGATTTTTGCCCAGCCGGTGTTGGGCCACCGAGCCAGAGGCATCGGCTTGTTCTGAAAGAAAAGCTCGAGTCCAGCAGGACGCATCGGACGGCCGAATCCACGGGAAGTCATCTCGCCGAAGTGCGTGATTCCTTGAGCCTTCAAGTCGGTCTGTACGATCTTATCGCGGTACGGTTCGTCAATCCAGAGGAGAATGGCGGGGTCTTCGATCGGCGCAAATCCGCTGACCTCTTTCCCACCAAGAAGGCGCACCTCCTCTTCGGGGAGAGCTCGGTAAATAATCGGAGACTGCTCGGCGCCCGAATCCTGGGCTTCCAGTTTCACTGTCCGGGGAAGCCGGTATGCGCCGCCCTGCACCCAGACTGTCACACCACCGGCAGGAAGAGGCGCTTCCTTCTTCAGCCCGCGAATGGCGTCGCGGGCTCGCTCCAGTGTTGCAAATGGCTTTTCTTTTGTGCCGGGGTCCTTGTCGTTCCCATTCATCGCCACGTAAAAGCTCAGCACTCCCGACCCCTCCGGCCACAACGTAAACGAGAAGGCTGAAAGCACAGTCACCAAGATTAGACGTTTCATTCGCGTCTCCTTTTTCGTTTAGAAACGCTTCTACATTCTTGCTGTGGGTCGTGCCATAAGGCCATAGCGAGACAAGGGCTGTCAAGGGATGTGTGGAGACGGAATGGACAGATGTCGCTGGCCGACGAATGGCCGCCAGCGGAAGTGCCGTGCTTACCGCTCGGGATAGAAAGCGTCGGAATCACGGCTCATCATTTGGAGAAGCCGTTTCTGCTCGATCCACTGGACGTGTCCGTCGCAGAAGACGAGGTTGCCTCCGCCGGAGTGCTTGAGGTGGAGAGCAGGCACGTCCAGCTCCACGCCGCGATGCCAGAATGTGCCATCATTGATGGTCTCGTCGCTCTCGTCCACGAGCATGATCGTCTCCGAATCATGCCTGATTCGGGACATTTGTATCCCGATGCGGTAGAGGTCGTGCGACGCGGGAACGTCGAGGTAGAAGTTCATCGTATAACTCAACCCGCGCTTTTTGCCAATAGGGCCGGCGGATGGACAAAGATAAGGATTTCGTGTGGAGTCCGAGTACCATTCCTCCCTCCTCGGATTGGAAGTAGTCTTCGGACCGAAGAGATAAGGCCAGATGCTCCCGTCCTCAATGCGGATTCTCGTGCAAGCGGCAGGGTCCGTTTGAGGGACAGAAATCACGTTGCCCCCCTCGACCCACTCGAAATACAGGCTGCTGCCGGTGCGCCCCGAAGTGGGGAGATGCCCGTCGAAATCGTTGGCGTACATCATGAAGGCTTGCCCGAGCATCCGCATGTTGGAGGTGCATTTCGCCTGTCTCCCCTTTTCCTTGGCGGATTGTATGGCAGGCAACAGCAATGCCGCGAGTATGGCAAGAATGGCAATCACGACCAACAACTCGATGAGCGTGAAGCCTTTCTGCTTATTCATCATCGAGCCCTCCAGTTGAAGCGAGAAGCCAATACATGGGGCGTCCCCTTCGGGTCGCCATCCGCGGGCTTGGCCCACGCCCAGACGCCCGCAACTCCTCACCCTTTTCGAATGAGCACGACTTACTTTTACCGCGCGGGAAGACGGTTGTCAACAAGTAATGACGGATTCTGGCGCCGGGTGAGTGGCGGTGTGGGTGGGTCAGCGGCCTCACGGTATGACAGGGCGCCCGAGACATCGTCAGATGAACTTATGCTTGCCCTCGCGGGGGCTTTTTGGTAGAATTATATTGCCATATAGGAGGGTAAGTCCAACCAGTCCGCACATCAAGAGAGAAAGGGGGTAAAAATGAAGCAGTCGCCGAATTTTCTGCATCTGTTTCTCGCCGCGTTGTGTCTTGTCAGCGCCTCTCTGCCATCGGGGGCGCAGCCTGCAGTACCCATGCTGATCAACTACCAGGGGGAGCTTAAATCACCAAGCACGGGCGAGCCAGTAGCCGACGGCACGTACGAGATGCTGTTCAGGGTCTATGACGTTGAGTTCGGCGGCACGCCGCTATGGGTCGGGACCCACTCCAGTCTCAACGGCAACCCGGTCGAAGTGACGGGCGGTGTTTTCCATGTCGTTCTTGGCTCAGGGACCGGAAACTCTATGGATAGTTCGATTTTCAACGGCGCGGACAGGTGGTTGGAAATCCGCATCGGGATGCAAACGCTGGAACCGAGGCAGCGGATAACCTCTGTCGCCTACTCAATGATTGCGGAAAACAGCCGCCTTCTCGACGGCAAAGAATCTTCGGAATTCGCCGCAGCAGGGCACCCCCATTCCGGTGTTGACATCACTTCCGGCTCGGTCGCAGAAGGGAGAATTGATTCAAGCATCGCGAGGGACAGCGAAGTTGATTCAAAGATCGCCAATCATGGAGCGATTGCCGATGCCCATCACCCCAAGACAACAAGTTTCACGGAATTGACCGATGCTGCCGCGGATTCGCAAATACCAACGGGTATCGCGCGGGACGCAGAGATTATGCCGACCGTCCTGGCGAACGACGGAACGGGGAGCGGCCTCGACGCGGACACAATTGACGGAGCCGAAAGCGCGACACTGGAGGAGTCAGCGGAGATTGATGCGGACATCGCTGCGCACACGGCTGTCAGCGACGCCCACCACACGCGATATACGAATGCCGAAGCGGTTGCTGCAATGGGCGCCAAGTCTGACGCGAATCCCCTGAATCACGACAAGACGACGAGCCTCCCTTGGGGAAGCATCACGTCTATACCCGCCGGATTCGCTGATGACACGGATGACGATACGACCTACTCCGCCGGTGCGGGACTTAACCTTGCCGCGACTACTTTCAGCGCGCAGTTCGCGGGGTCAGGGGCCGCCAGCACCGTGGCTCGCTCGGACCACGACCATCACGCCACGTACGTCAATGAGGGTCAGGCCAACAGCGTGACCTCCGCAATGGTTGCCGATGGCACCTTGAACAGCGCGGACCTAAACGATGGCGCGGTAATAACGAGCAAGATTCTCAACCTCGCGGTCACGACGGAGAAGATCGCCAATTCGGCTGTCACGACGGAGAAGATCGCCAATGGCGCCATCGAGAACGTGGATGTCAGCGGTGCGGCCGCTATTGCGGGCACCAAGATTGACCCGGACTTCGGGTCCCAGAACATTGTCACGACAGGGAGAATCGGCGCCGGAACAAGCAGCCCGGCAACCAAGCTCCACGTCTCAGGCGGCATGGTGAGTGTGTATAGGGACGACGGTGTCACTGCGGGCGAGCACGAGCTTGCTCGCTTTGAAAGGAGTGAGACAACCAGCTACCCGGGAATCCAGTTGGGCTATCGCGCCAACGGCGTAGGCGTTACAGGCGCATATCTTCGGGGAGTGGGCGCCGGAGGAGACCTCCAATTCGGCGCGGGAGCAGTCCCCCAGGCGATGACAATAGGCAGTGGCGGCAATGTGGGGATTGGAACGACGAGCCCGAGCGGGAAATTTGAGGTTGTCACGACCCCCGGTCAGGATAGAGTCGTGATGGGGCAGGGGGAGATTGTCACAGATAACGTCGCCGCCTCGACGGCCCGATACGTGGTTGCCGTCGCAGGCGTGGGGTATTGGGGGCTGGGAAAGACACACACGGGAAACAATAATTTCCACATCGTCAACTATGCGAGCGGCGGCCGCTGGGATATGACCATCCGCAACGACAACGGAAATGTCGGCGTCGGCACTACGTTTCCCCAGGAGAAATTAGACGTGAACGGGAACGCCAGGGTGGCGGGTGATCTCACCGTCGTGGGAACAGCCACCTTCGGCGGGGTGACCATGGGGAAGATTTACTTGGCGACCAGCGGGACGATCTTGTCAACCGACGGTGGGACCAGGGTACTTTACTGGGACGCCACAAATAGTGAAATCGAGCTTACCAACACCTCCGGGGATTGGCTCGATTACTGGTGGCAAGCCCAAAAGGGAGCGACCACCTCCGGCAACTCGGGGGCCACGGCTACCGGGACGTCCAACGTGGCAATCATCTCCGGCACGAACAGCAACGACTACGGCTTCGAAATTCATTTCGGGCAGGCAGATAGCACGGAGGGCTGGTGCTCGGTCTGGCTGCAATACGCCAACAGCACGCTCGTCGGGCACTACATCAAGTATTGACAAAACCTTCTTACGTGAAAGGAGTAAAGATGACAAGAGCACACTCGATTTTCGGTTCCCTCGCGGCGATTGTGCTCAGCATGGCCGTTTGCGGCACCGCTCTCTCTCAGACGGCGGTTCCGCTTTTGGTTAACTACCAGGGAGAACTGAGGTCTCCGACGACGGGGGAACCTCTCCTGGATGGGTCGTATAACATGGTTTTCAGAATCTTTGACGCCGAACCCGGGGGCGCCGCACTGTGGCAAGGGGTTCACTCCGACATAAATGGCAATCCGGTCCAGGTCAAAAACGGAATATTCGGCGCCATCCTTGGTTCCGGCTCTGGCAACGCAATGGACGCATCGCTCTTCAGCGGAGCCGACAGGTGGCTGGAGATTCGCGTCGGGATGGAGACGCTGTCTCCGAGACAGAGAATTGCCTCTGCGGCCTACTCGATGATTTCAGAAAACAGCCGCCTTCTTGCCGGAAGAGAAGCCGCGCAGTTCGCGAATAGCACCCATGCCCATTCGGGAGGCGAGATCACATCCGGGACGGTGTCCGAGGCGCGCATCGACCCTTTGATAGCGAGGGACACCGAGACGAATGCCGCGGTCGGGGCCCATCAAGGCATTACCGACGCCCATCACACTAAGACGAGGAGTTTCACGGAACTTACCGATCTCGCCGCTGACGCCCAGATTCCAGCCTCTATCGCCCGGGATTCGGAGGTCATCCCAACGGTTCTCGCCGGAGACGGCGCCGGCTCAACCCTCGATGCGGATTATCTGGACGGGAACGACTCCAGCGCGTTTGCGCTCTCCGAGCACGCCCACGACGCGCGCTACTGGAGCCTCACGGGGAACACCGGGACAGATCCTGCGACGCACTTCCTCGGGACCGCCGATAACCAGGCTGTGGAGGTGCGCGTGAACAGGGCCCGGGCCCTCCGCCTCGAACCCAACGCCACCAGCCCAAACCTCATCGCGGGCTATGGCGGCAATGCCGTCAGCGATGGTGTCGCGGGTGCCACGGTGGGGGGCGGCGGTGCCGGCTCTTCGCCTAACACCGTTACAGACAACTTCGGCACCGTTGGCGGGGGCGAGGGCAATCAGGCGGGGGACAACGCGGGGACGGCGGATGATGCACGCGAGTCCACGGTCGGCGGGGGTTCGGGCAACACCGCCAGCGGCGCGTACGCGACCGTCGCCGGGGGCTATTCCAACGAAGCCAGCCGCGAAGGCGCCACCGTCGGCGCGGGCTCTAACAACGCCGCCAGCGGGGACTACGCGACCGTCGCCGGCGGGCGGTCCAACCAGGCGAATGCCAGCTACGCCACGATCGCCGGCGGCGGACCATGGGACCCGGACAATCCCTTGACGAGCAGAAACCTCGTCACTGATGACTACGGCACAGTCGGAGGCGGCGGAGGGAACCAGGCCGGGAACAGCGCGGGGACGACAACAGATGCACAGTATGCGACGGTGGCCGGAGGGATGAACAACGCCGCCAGCAACGACAACGCGACCGTGGCCGGAGGGATGAACAACGCCGCCAGCGGCTACTCCGCGACCGTCGCCGGGGGCGATTACAACGGAGCCAGCGGCAACAGGGCTATCGTCGGCGGGGGCTCGTCGAACACCGCCAGCGGCAACTTCGCGACCGTGGCGGGAGGGACGAACAACGCCGCCAGCGACTGGTACGCGACCGTCGCAGGGGGCGATTCCAACGAAGCCAGCGACTGGTACGCGACGGTCGGCGGGGGCTCGTCGAACACCGCCAGCGGCAACTTCGCGACCGTGGGCGGGGGTTCGTCAAACCAGGCCAATGCCAGCTACGCGACAATCGCCGGAGGCGGACCATCAGACCCGGACAATCCCGACACGACCAGAAACCTCGTCACCGACGACTACGGCACTATCGCAGGAGGCGGACATAACCAGGCGGGGGATAACGCCGGCACCACAGGCGACCGAACGTTCGCAACCGTCGGGGGCGGCAATGGCAACACCGCCAGCGGCGGTTCTGCTACTGTCGCCGGGGGTTATAACAACACCGCCGGCGGCAGCTACGCGACCGTCGCCGGGGGCTATTCCAACGAAACCAGCGCCAGATATGCGGCCGTGGCCGGGGGCTACAACAACACCGCCGCGGGGGACTACAGCTTCGCCGCCGGAAGGCGGGCGAAAGCCAATCACGACGGAGCCTTCGTGTGGGGCGACAGCCAACTCGCCGACATCGCCTCGACCGCCGACAATCAGGTCACCTTCCGCTGTCTTGGCGGGGTGCGGTTCCTGAGCGGCGCTGGCGGAGCCAACCAGATGGTGTCCTGGGCGCCGGCGAACGCCTCCTGGACATTCAGCAGCGACCGGAACCTCAAGGAAAATTTCGTCGAAATAGACCCGAAAGAAGTGCTTGAGAGACTCAGCCGTCTTCCAGTCACGGAATGGAATTTCAAACGGTATTCGCAGCGACACATCGGGCCGGTCGCTCAGGACTTTCATGCCCTCTTTCCCCTCGGAGGAAGCGAGACGATGATTGATTCCGGCGACCTCCAGGGCGTCGCTTTAGCCGCCATTCAGGGACTTCATGAAATGCTCCGCGAGAAGGATGAGAAAATATCAACGCTTGAGGCGCGAGTCGAAGCATTGGAGACTTTGGTCGAGAAGTTAGTAGAATCTCAAGCGGGAGGTGAAGAATGAAAGGGATACGCAACCATCTGCTTTTCTCCGTAGTCGTCGTCTGCCTGGCGGCGATGGGAAATGTCACAGCGCAAAGCTCGGCGAGCTATGAACTCACGCGCTCCGTCATGTCCGGCGGGGGAACAACCTCAACCTCGGCGAGCTATGAGCTGACAGGCACGCTCGGTCAGCCGTCGCCGGTGGATGTTTCGGATAGTGCCAACTATAACCTCGGCTCCGGCTTCTGGGGCGCGACGGTCAAGTTGTTCACCGTCGCCATCGAGAGCATTTCCTACAGCATCGCAGAAGGAGTGAGGGTCGCGTGGCAGAGCATCGCCGGAGCATCCTACACTGTCTATTTCACCGAGGATTTGATGGATGTCTGGACCGCCCTGTCGTCGTTCACCGGCACAGGTAGTCTCATGGAATGGCTCGACGATGGAAGCGAAACGGGCACACCGCCGACTGTCGCCAGCGTCCTGAAACGCTTCTACCGCTTGGGTGGTCAACCCTAAGCACATTGCGCGAGGACACATGCGCGGGAACGGAGAATCTTGTCTGTCACGACGTAGGACGACCGCTGCATCTCGGCCTTATCGAATGTTGCCGAATTCTCGACTTGACATTTGCGGCGTTCTACGAGATAGTTAAGACATTGTGCCAATCACCTTCCGGAATCTCATCCTGTACCGCTTTGCACAAGGGCGATTTCATTGTTGCTCTTGTTTCTCTCACGTTGAAGTAGCTGTGTTCCCACGATGCGCCTCGTTCGACAAGGACACCCAGAAGCCCCGCGCTGAACGACTTCGCGGGTTTATCACGAAGGCGATTTGCCAGCGCACAAACAACCCAGAAACAGGAGGATGGGAGGCATGTTAGAGGCAAAGTTGATCTCCGCGAAATCGCTGAACGACTTGGAAACGACCCTTTGTGCGTTTCTGAAGGGAAAAGAGGCCGCACAAATCAAGTGCGTCTCCGGGGTGACAGTGGCCCGACACCCAACAGTGGGCGGGGACACGTATGTCGTAGTCGTCACGCACGAGAAGTAGTCCGAGAAACGCGCCGTGACAAGACAGGCACAACCGAAGAGCCGGTGAACGCGAGCGGGAGGTTCTTTCGGTCGAGGGCGTCCGACTGTGAGGACGGCTGGTTTTCGCAAGTGCCAGACTCTCCGTCGCCTACAGTCCGACTGACTGACCGCGTTCGGGGATCATGACGTTGCGGGCGCCGAGCTGACGAAGCGCTTCGGAAAACGAGGTGGCTTCCTCCATTTCGCCGTGGACGACGAAGGCATGACGGACTTTTGGTCCCATTTGCTGGAAGTAGTCGAGAAGCTCGTTCCGGTCGGCATGGGCGCTGAGAGCCTCGATGGAGTGTACCTCGGCGCGGAGCTTATATTCGTCGCCGAAGATGCGGATGGGTTCTTGGTGCTGAACGATTCGACGGCCGAGGGTGTTTTCCGCCTGATAGCCGACAAACAGGATGACGTTCCGCGAGTCCTCAATGCTGTTCTTGAGGTGGTGGAGAATCCGCCCACCCTCGCACATGCCCGAGGCGGAGATGATGACCATCGGGCCCTCCGCGTCGTTGAGCGCCTTGGAATCGTCAACCTCCGTGATGTAGGTCAAACCGCGAAAGGTGAAGGGTTCATCGCCTTCGCGGATTACCCGCAGCGCTTCCTGGTCATAACATTCTCGGTGCTTCTCATAAACTTCCGTTGCGCGTGACGACAGGGGACTGTCCACATAGACTGGCAGGCGGGGGATCTCCCCTTCCTCGTATAGCTCGCGCAGGAAATAAACCAGTTGCTGTGTTCTGCCGACACTGAAGGAGGGAATGACCAGCTTCGAGCGCCGTTCCGTGACTTTCCAGATAAGGGCTTTCAACGCCCTCCTGACATCTTCCCGTGGAGGGTGCAGGCGATTTCCGTAAGTGCTTTCCGTAACCAGGTAGTCCACGTCATGCGCCACTACCGGGTCCTTCAGAATCGGCATGTCCTTGCGACCAAGGTCGCCGGTAAACAGGAGGCGAGAAGCACCACTCTTCCCTTTGAAGTCAATGGTTGTGACCGCCGAACCGAGGATGTGCCCTGCGTCGTGAAAGGTGATCTCGAGCCCGGGGACAACCTCCTTCCTCATCTCGTAGGGCACAGACTCAAATTGCTCCATTACCCGGTCAACGTCTTCCGGCAGAGCAAGAGGCTCGAAGAGGTTTTTTCCCTGCCTCGCGCGCCTCTTATTGACGTACTCCACGTCTTTCAACTGAAGGTGCACGCTATCTCGCAGCATGATGTCGCAGAGATCAATCGTTGCGGGTGTCGCAAAAATCCTACCTGTAAAGCCGCGATTGACGAGGGTGGGGAGATTGCCGCTGTGGTCAATATGCGCATGGGAGAGAACGCACGCGTCTATGGAGCCGGCATCGAAGGGAAGGTTTCGGTTTCGCTCGAAGGCTTCCTTTCGCTTGCCCTGGCACAGGCCGCAGTCGAGGAGGACCTGGCTGCCGTTGACCGCGATTAGATGCATCGAACCGGTAACTTCACGAACGGCTCCGAAGAAGGTGATTTTCATTGTGCTTTCGTCCGTTGTCAGTTCGCGCGAGTGCTCCGTTTCATAATTTCGGCAACGTACTATGGATGAATCCACTTGGTCGAGAAGCCCGGCTGAAGCCGGCTCCAGCCAGCAGTCATCGCAACCCCCGGGACCACCGCCTGAAGGCGGTGGCTAAAGTGGGATGCCGGCTGAAGCCCGGCAGGCGGCGGCAGTGTTCCCTGCGGTCGTCGCGACCGGGGCGGTCGTGCACCCCTTGGAACTGTGTCTAAGAAAGCTGGCACTTGTTTCGGCAACCCGGAAATCCGGCCGCGCATCGGCGCGCGGGGACCGTCTCCTTGACAAGATACGCAGTATCCCCAAAGCGGCGCGGCATTCATGAGGGTCGTGCTGGAATCGTGTGCAAGAACTACGTGACATGACTTGTGAAACACGGTACTTAACGATGCTCCTGGCGGCGCGGCGTGGCAACCTCCATCACCCAGATGTCGCGATTGCCGGATCGGTCGGAATCAAAAGCGAGCTTCTTGCCGTCCGGCGACCAGGTCGGGTTGTAATCAAGGCGCCTGCCGAATGTGAGTTGTCTTCTGCCCGTTCCATCCGCACGCATCACCCAGATGTGGGCTGTTCTGCCCTCGCCGCTGGCAATAAAGGCGATGCGCTTGCCGTCCGGCGACCACGCGGGTCGCCATTCGTCAGCCGGGCTGGAGGTCAGGCGGCGGAGCGCATTGCTCGACAAGCCAAGAATCCAGATGTCCGCGTTTCCCGCTCTTCGACTCGAGAATGCAACCTTCTTGCCGTCGGGGGAGAATGCTGGCGTGGTGTCGAGTTCGGGATCATTAGTCAGAGGAATCTTGTCACCGCCGTCGCTGGTCATCATCCAGACATCCATGTTCCCCAACCCGTCGGACTGGAACAGAATCGTCTTGCCGTCGGGGCTCCAGGCGGGAAAGCCATCGAACCCCAGATGCTCGGTCAATTTTCGCGCGGTTCTTGTCGTCGTATCCACGACCCAGACGTTCTCGTCTCCTTGCCGGTCCGAATGAAATGCGATGCTGCTTCCGTCAGGCGACCAGGATGGACAGTCGTCCGCCGCCTCCGATGCTGTCACCTGAACTGCACTTCCTCCGCCTGAAGGGATGTAAAAGAGGTCGCCCTTGCTCAGCGCGTCCGACGAAAAGGCAATCCACCTGCCATCCGGTGACCAGGCGGGCGCCCGCTCATTCGTCCCGCTCGTGGTCAGTTGGACAGGCGTGGGGCGCTCCTCAGCCTCGCGGCGACAGGAGGACGCGACCATCGCGCATCCCGATAAAACAAACACTGCGAGAAGAGGGTATGACCCTTTCGCTGTTTTAGCCTTTCCAAGAATTGGCGCAGTTACGTTGACCACCCTGTCGCAGGCGCGCATAATCATTCTACAGCCACTCAGACGGCATGGGGCTTGGGCGTCTCGGCACAGGCCGCTGACGACGCTTTCTGTCGGTCATTATAGGTGCACGCCTTGAGATTGCAATCGGAATTGCCTGGTGAGAGGCAGCCGGACTGGGGCAATGACATGCAGCGATACCGAAAAGACGATTGGCTCAGACGGCCGAATAGGTCTGGTTCTGCGAGATGAAATATCTGCCGGTTGGAAAACTGAACATCGCCCATCTTGAAGCCCTCCTGGCGTCGGTAAAGGTGTCGGACCCGAGGGTAGTGGTGGGACCGAGGGTGGGAGAGGATGCCGCAGTGATTGACTTCGGCGACAGGTATCTCATCGCCAAAACCGACCCAATTACCTTCACGGCGGAGCGAATCGGCTGGTACGCGGTAAACATCAATGCGAACGATGTCGCGGTGATGGGGGCAACGCCGAAATGGTTTCTGGCGACCGTCCTTCTGCCGGAGGGAAAGACCACTCGCAGGCTGGCCGATGAGGCTTTTGATGACATCCGGCTTGCGTGCGAGGAATTGGGCGTGTCGCTGTGCGGCGGGCACATCGAGGTGACGCTCGGTTTGCCCCGCCCTATTGTTGTCGGGCAGATGTTAGGAGAGGTCGAGAAGGATAAGTTGGTGCGGAACGACCGGACGGAGGTCGGCGATGACATTGTCTTGATTGGCGGTGTTGCGGTCGAAGGAACGTCCGTCGTGGCACGAGAGAAAGGAGACGAGCTGCGTCGGATATTCGGGGATGACTTCGTTAACAGGGCAAAACAATTCCTCACCGAGCCGGGGATCAGCGTGGTTCGGGCGGCACTGCTTGCGGCAGCAAGCGCGAAGGTCAACGCAATGCACGACCCGACCGAGGGAGGGATCGCCACGGGGCTGCATGAACTCGCGCTGGCATCGGGAACAGGGATGCTCGTCCACAGAGACATGATATTCGTTTACCCCGAGACGGAGACGATATGCGAGCACTATGGGCTTGACCCACTCGGTGTCCTGGCATCCGGCGCGCTTCTTATGGCCACTTCATCCCAGGAGACGCCGAGACTGCTCGCTGCTATGAGGAAAGCCCGTTTCCGTTGCTCCGTTATCGGCAAGGCGGTCCCGAAGCGAGAAGGAATCAGAATCAAGAGCGGGGAGCGGATACGGCGACTGCCCCGCTACGACTCCGACGAGTTGACCAAGATTCTCTGATGGCTGCTGCTCGCTTCCCTTCTGCCTGGGACTCTGGCGATGATTCATTGAGAGGTGCTGAGGCGAAGGATTGACGAAGGGGACCCCTTTCTGCCAAGGGCGCTGTAGGCTATAATGATTGAGAGGCGCGAGCCTGGGCGCGAGAGAATGGGGCGCTGCGGTTGTCATGCAGGGCTGTGTCGGGCGTCCACAACTCGTGTCCCAAGACCCTCTTCGGTCGCAACGGACGAGCTTGCTCCTGCTCCGTTCTTGCCGTCAGGATTTCTATGCAACGCTTGTTTGAAGACATAAAAGAAAGTGACGCGGTCGCCGAGTTCGTGAGCCGGGCTTCGAGAGGCGAAAACCTGCTCGTCGAGGGGCTGTGGAATTCGGTCCAGGCGCTGCTTGCGGCACTTCTCGTTCACCCCGGGCAGAGGAATGTCCTATACATTGCTCGATCTCAGAGGGACGCGGAGGTTATCTACGACGACATAGGCGCTTTCAAGAAGGGTGCGGCTCATCTTTTTCCTTCGTGGGAGACGCTCCCTCACGAGAAAGTCGCTCCCCACCCTGAGATCGTCTCCGACAGGTTTTCTGTCTTGAAGCGTCTTCTCGACGCGGGCGCCGGGAGAACTCCCTTTGTCGTGGTCACGAACGTCCAGGGGATTCTGCAAAAGGTCATCTCTGCGGAAAGGCTGAGACGACTCCTGTTCACGGTGACCGTTGGCGAGGAAGTCAAGATGGAGGAGATTCTCAAGCGGGTCGTGTCGCTCTCGTACGAGCGGGAGGAGATGGTCGAGCGGAAGGGGACATTCTCAGTGCGCGGAGGGATCGTGGACATTTTCCCAATCACGGATTCCCTTCCCGTGAGGCTGGAGTTCTTCGGGGATACGGTGGAATCCATCCGAGAGTTCGATCCGACTACTCAACGCTCGATGCGCAGGGCCGACTACGTCACGATTCTCCCGGCCGATGAGATAGCCCTGAACACACAGTATAGCCGGGAGCTTTCGACGGTCCTCGATTACCTCGATAAGACGACGACCACAGTCATCTATGATGAGCCAGCGGAGATCGAGAAGAGAGCCGACGAGTTACAGGCACTGATCCCGGAAGAAGCCGAGGAGTTTGTGCGTCTGAGCGATTTTAACCGGCAAGCGAACGGGTGGGCGAAAATCTTTTTCCGGGACCTCCCTCTTGCAACGGCGGGCGACATCGGGGCTTCGCGGCTTGCGGTGCGGGTAAAACCGTTGACTTCCCTAGGCAAGGTCAGGCTCGTGGCGGAGGTTCCCGAGGAAGCACGGGTGGAGGTTTTTTCGGCGATCCCGGACTGGTTGAAGGACAACCGGCGCATTTACTTCGTGTGCAACAAGCCGGGAGAGGAAGAGCGTCTGCGGGGTCTCTTAGCGGAGAAAGGGATAGCGGTCGGGCCGAACATGCGTTTCGCCTCGGGGCAGCTCAGTTCCGGTTTTTTCTTAGAAGAAATGAATGTCGTTGTTGTCCCTGACAACGAGATTTTCAACCGATATAAGATTCGCCGGGCTCCTCGTCAGTTTACCAGCACAGCTCCCATTCGCGATTTCGAGGAGCTTTCAAAAGGCGATTACGTCGTGCATGTGGATCATGGGATCGGGCGCTTTCTGGGGATCGTAACGCTGAAAGAGCACGACCCCAACAAGGAATTCCTGGCGGTGAAGTATGCGGACGAGGCGAAATTGTACGTGCCTGTGGCCCAGGCGCATCTCATCTCGAAATACATCGGCCCCACGAAGCGTGCACCGGCTCTGGACGTTTTGGGCGGCAATCGGTGGCCGCGACGAAAAAGGAGGGTCGAACTGGCGATTCGGGATTATGCCGGCGAGTTGTTGGAATTGTACGCGGCAAGGCAGTCCGCCGAGGGGACTGCCTTCTCCGCGGACACGGAATGGCAGCGAGAGTTTGAGGACGCGTTTATCTACGAAGAGACTCCGGACCAAGTCAAAGCCCTCGAGGAGTTGAAGCGCGACATGGAAACGCCTCGCCCTATGGACAGGCTCATTTGCGGCGACGTCGGCTACGGGAAAACGGAGGTGGCGATTCGCGCGGCGTTCAAGGCGGTGATGGACGGGAAGCAGGTGGCGGTGTTAGTTCCGACGACAGTTCTGGCCCAGCAGCACTACCACACATTCCGCGAGCGAATGGCGGACTATCCGGTCAACACTGAGGTGCTGAGCCGTTTCAAGAAGCCGTCTCAACAAAAGGAAATCGTGGGGAACCTGAAAGCCGGAAAGGTGGACATCGTAATCGGAACGCACCGTCTGATCCAAAACGATGTCGGCTTCAGGAACATCGGATTGGTGGTCATTGACGAGGAGCAGCGTTTCGGCGTCAAGCACAAGGAAAAGCTCAAGCAGCTTCGCCGGATGGTGGATGTGCTGACCATGAGTGCGACGCCGATCCCGCGGACGCTTTACATGTCGTTGGTCGGGGCGAGGGATATGAGCACGATTGACACACCGCCGCTCGACCGTCTCCCCGTGAAAACTATCTTAGCGGAATTCGACCCGGAGCTGATTCGGTCAGCCATCCTGAGAGAGCTCAACCGGGATGGACAGGTGTATTTCCTTCACAACCGTGTGCAAACCATTGAAAAAATGACCGAGTATCTCCAGAAGCTTGTCCCGGAAGCGACCATCATGGCAGCGCACGGGCAAATGGACGAGGGAGAGCTCGAGACGATCATGGAGCACTTCATCAATGGGTCCATTGATGTGCTCGTCTGCACGACGATCATCGAGTCGGGGTTGGACATCCCGAACGCCAATACCATCATCATTGACCGGGCAGACCGGTTCGGGCTGGCGGACCTGTATCAGTTGAGGGGAAGGGTGGGCCGCTGGAAACACCAGGCGTACGCGTACCTGATGGTGCCTCGGGGGCGAGAAATCCTTGAGACCGCCAGGAAGCGATTGAAGGCTCTTCTCGACGCGCAGGGGTTGGGCGCCGGTTTTCAAATCGCGATGAAAGACCTCGAGATGCGCGGCGCCGGCAACATTTTGGGAACAGAACAGCACGGGCATATCGCGGCGGTCGGCTTCACCCTGTACTGCCAGCTCTTGAAAAGGACAATCGAGCGGCTGAAGGGAAAACCGATTCCGGATGAGATTGAGGTCACAATCAAAGTGAACCTGGGCGCGCACATTCCGAAGAAATACGTCCCTGGCGAAAAGCAGAGGATAGACCTGTATAAGCGTCTCTCCGGAGCGCTCCACGAGGATGAGATCCGAGCCATTGCGGAGGAGATGGTGGACCGATTTGGCCCTTTACCGGAGGAAGCTCGCAACTTGGTTGAAATCGCGCGTTTGAAGATTTGGGCGAAAAATGAGAAGATAAACCGGATCGAGGTGAGCGACGGCAAAATCATCGCCGAACGAGGTGGAAGAAAGCTGATGCTGGAAGGACGATTTCCCCGTCTCAAACCTTCCGAGGGGCGAAAAGTCCTTCATGAGATAAGGAGAAGTCTTGAGCGGATACTCCGGGCGGTTGCGTGACCGAGGTTTCTGCGAGCGCGCGGCGGCCTTCGCTGCCGTAGTCGCCTGGTTACTCCTGGGAGCAACCGGATGTGTGCGGAAGACCCCCGAGAAAACGAATCTCGTCCTGGCGGTGGTTGGCGAGAAGGAAATCCGCGAAAGCGACTTCCGCCGGGAGCTGGAACGATCAAGCCCCACCGTTAAGGGGAAGTATCGGCGCGATCGGATGGCCCTTCTGAACCAGATGCTCGAAGAGGAGGTCATCTACCAGAAAGCCGTGAAGGAGAATTTACTGCAGGACCCGGAGGCTCAAAGGCGTCTGGCGTGGGCACGGACAGATGCAGCTATCGAGCGTCTCAAGGAAGTCGAGATTTTCAAGGACATTGAGGTTACGGAACAGGACATCGCAAGGAGATATGAGGAAGAGGTAAATAAGGGAGGGAGCTCGAAGATTGTCGTGTCCTTTCTGTACGTCTCGGTGCACGAGGGTGCAGAGCCCGTGAAAGTTGCCAGGATGATTGAGGAAGGTTTTCAGGGGGGATTGTCATTTGCGCAGATCGCAGAGCGAGACGGGCTGCCCTACGACAAGGACCCGATCCCGTTTGACTCTCCGCGATTCAACCAGGTGGTGCCGCCGCAAATTCAGGAGATCGCTCAGCGGCTGCAAAACAAGAGAGTCGTGGCGGCCAGCCTGGGCGGAGTGCCGTGGTACTTTGTGAAGGACGTGGAGCCCCTATCCTCGTGCTTTCGCCGGGTTCGTTCGGTCATCCGGGATGAGAAGCGCGAGGGCGCCCTGAGAGGGTGGCTTGCCGCAGGGCGAGCCAGCAGCGCGATACGCATTCACGACGAAGCGCTTGAGAACACGAAGGACAGGGACGCTGTGGCGGCGGAAGTGAACGGTGTTGCGATAACCGTGAGGCAACTGGAAGCCTTGCGCGACAGGCTCCCCAAAGAGAATAGGAGCCTGGACGCGACGGACGCGAAGGCTCTTGTGAACGAGGCAATTGATAGAGAGATTCTCCGGCAGGAGGCGGAAAAGCGGAAGCTGGATGAAGATAAAGTCGTTAAAGAGACAGTCCCGAGGGAAACTCGCCGCATACTTGTGGAGCTTCTCACTGAGCGCAATGTCACCGGTCTCACGGACGCCGTCAGGACAAAGTCACGCACCGATTGGATAACAGGATTGAGGAAGGAGATTGGCGTCAGGGTGTTTCCCGAGAATGTGAAGAAAATGGTGCTGCCTCCGTCGGAGGAAATCGAGGAGGTCTTTGGGATTGGGGCTCCATGAGCCACTGCCGAAGGTGTCTCGACAAGAATGGGTGTGACAGGGATGTTTCTCAGTCAATGAGGGAAGGAAGCGCAATGATGAAATTGTTTCGACTGGAGCGCCGGAATCTGTCGTGGGTGATCGCGGGGTTTCTCTTCTGCCTGTGTGCCCGCGTCTGTGGCGAGGAGGCGTCTCCCCCAGCGGAGGCTGTGAAGGGAAAACCTCCGGAGGTTCCGCAACGAGGGGAGGAGGTTGTTGTGCCCACAAGTGAACCGGCGCCGATGCTGGCCCTGGACACGGTTGTGGCCCTGGTCAACGGAGAAGCGATAACGCTCGATGACCTCCAGCGAGAGAGCAATGTGATCCTGGAGGCGTGGCGGCAGAGAGTGCCCCCGGCGCTGTGGCCGAAGGCAAGAGAGCGAATTGTGCGTAGCCAGCTCGAGGCGTTGATAGACAGGAAGTTGATTCTGATGGAGGCGAAGGAACTCGGAGCGCGGGTGGATGAATCGCGCGTGCGGGAGACCATCCATAGTCTGAGGGAACTGCAGACGACCTACGACGGGGACCTGGCGAAATTCCTCCTGGCGAAGGGGCTGACGTATCGGCAGCTCTACAGGGACATCGAGGAACAGCTTCTGTTCAACGGGATGCTCCAGGAAAAAGTCAATCCGAAGGTTCGCGTTTCACCGGCGGAGGTGGAGCAGTATTACAAGCAAAATGTCGAGAAGTTCACGGAGGAGGCGGCGATTCACTGCTTCGGCATAACGTTTATGAAAAGGGAGGACCCAGAGGCGGCTGCGGCTGTCCTCACGAAAGCCCGCGAGGCTCTCAGGAAGGTGCGCGAGGGAGCATACTTTCCCGATGTGGCAAAAGAGTACTCGGAGGACCCGGTTCGGGCAGAGAAAGGCGGCGACTGGGGCTGGATTACCCCGGGAACCCTCGAGGCGAAAGCGTCCGAGGCAGCGTTTGCCCTCAAGGCAGGCGAGTACAGCGGAATTGTCGAGGGGGATGCGGCGCACTGGATTCTCTGGGTACAGGAGAAACGGGAGCAATCGGTTATCCCTTTATCGGCTGCCTGGAAAGAGATTGAACTGGCAATCCGCGCCCAGAAGCGAGACCTGGAGATTCACCGGTGGGGACAAAGGCTCCGCTTGAAAGCCGCCATCACGTACCCTGTACCCCTCAGCCAGATTCTATCGCAATGAACGGCGAAGCTCCCCTCCCCGGGACAGTCCCCAGCGTTCCATTTTTAGCGGATTGGCTGTTTCGGATTGCGCATTAGGAGGAAGAAGAGAGCGGGGAGAGCGCGGAAGAAGAAAAACCACGAAGGGCACGAAGGATGTGGCGTTTTTCGTGACCTCGGCCAAACAGTCGAGTGCACCACAATGTCGGGACATCAGTCTCGCGCTCACAACGCGTTGCCGCTCGTAGGCATCACTATGGGCGATGCCGCTGGCATTGGCCCGGAAGTCGTCGTGAAGTCGCTGTCTGACGCGAGGGTCATGGCATCTTGCCGCTGCCTTGTCTATGGTGACCGCGAGGTCCTTTTGTCTGTCATACGGAACCTCAGAAGCTCCCTGACGCCCGCTTTCGTCGAATCACCGGATGAGGCGAGCAGGTCTCAGTCGCCCGTCACTTTTCTCCACTGCTCGCGATTCCCGATGTCGCGCGTGCCTTACGGCGAGATGCGTCGGGCCTGCCCGTTTCAACGAGACAACGCTCTTAATCAACCAGTGCCGTTACACCCGGGCGATGCCCAGCCGTCTCAAGCGGCCAGGGAAACTGCCGCCAACGCCGTCGCTTATATTGACGAGGCAGCGGCCGATGCGCTGTCGTCAGAGATAGATGCGATGGTGACAGCGCCAATCAACAAAGCCGCGCTGCGTCAGGCCGGGCTTCCTCTGGAAGGACACACAGACTACCTGGCCGAGAAGGCCGGCGTAACGGATTACGCGATGATGTTTGTCGGCGGGGGTCTGAAAGTTGTCCTAATGACCGTGCACATTCGCCTGACGGCCGTGGCGGAGAGAATCACGCAATCGGCAGTGCTGCAGAAAATCCGCCTGACCGACCGGCATCTCAAAACGTGGTTCGGGATCGAGAAGCCGCGTATCGCGGTGTGCGGGTTGAATCCTCATGCCGGAGAGGAGGGGATGTTCGGAGATGAGGAGAGCAAAAGGATCGTGCCCGCCATCCGGAGCGCGCAGGACGACGGAATTGCGGTCTCCGGGCCCTACCCGGCGGATACGGTCTTCAACCGGTGCAAAGCGGGTGAGTTTGATGCGGTTATCGCAATGTACCACGACCAGGGACTTCTTCCCGTGAAGCTCTTAGCATTCGACGAAGGAGTTAATATCACGATTGGTTTGCCTTTTGTGAGGACCTCCCCGGATCATGGTACGGCTTACGACATTGCCGGAAAGGGAATCGCGCATCCTGGGAGCATGACCGCGGCGATCCTCCTTGCGGCTGAGATCGCTGCCCGGCTGAAAGCAACTTCTCTCAAGGACAGCTCATAGAGCATACCTTCCATGTCCGCCATCTTCCCCAAAAAAAGTCTCGGCCAGAACTTCCTGATGGATCGCAATGTGGGCGACAAGATCGTTGCTGCCGCATCGGTCTCGCCGACCGATATCGTCATCGAAATCGGCCCGGGGAAAGGGGCGTTGACCTCTCTTATCGCCGGCAGGGCACTGTACTTGCTTGCGGTGGAGATTGACGACCGGCTGTGCAACTACTTGCAGGAACGGCTGGCTGATGCGGCAAATGTGGAGGTGCGCAGAGGCGATTTCCTTCGGCTGGATCTTGAGGCAGAGATAGGCGCGCTTCGGCAAAGATTCCCGCAAACCTCTGCGGTGAAAATCATTTCGAACCTCCCTTTCTACATCACAACACCGATCATCACCAGAATCATCGAGAATCGCTCCCTCGTTGATCACGCCGTCGTAACGGTTCAAAAGGAAGTTGCCGCACGATTCACAGCCAGCCCCGGCTCGAAACGTTACGGGGCGATCACGATTTTTCTGAACTACTATGCCCAGATGACTGTTTTGTTCGATATACCAAGAAAGGCCTTTCGCCCGGAACCGGAAGTGGACGGGTCTGTCGTCTCGATCGTCCCGAGGGCAGAGCCCGCAGTGAAAGTCAGCGACGAGGCGTTCTTCTTCCGCACAATTCGTGCTGGGTTTCAGCAACGGAGGAAAATGCTGAGAAACTCCCTCTTGAGCCTTGGCGTCGGACAAGAAGACCTTGAACGGGCCCTGCACGAGGCGAGTCTCGACCCAACACTCCGTCCGGAACGCCTCTCCATGCAGGATTTTGCCCGGTTAGCCGATTCCCTGCGCGAGGTCGCGCAACAAAAGATTCCTTGACCCTGCAACGCGCTGAACGGTATGGTGTGGCAACTCGCGCAGAGAGGAGATATCGCATGAAAGAAATTACCGTTGATGACGTTGAATATGCTGCGAGATTGGCTCGGTTGGAACTGACCGACGAGGAGAAGAAGTCCATGACCGCGCAGGTGCGCGACGTGCTGAACTATGTCGCAAAGCTCAATGAGCTGAATACGGACGATGTGGAGCCGACAGCGCACGTGCTTCCTATCAAGAACGTGTGGCGCCCGGACCGGAGAGAAGAGTCGTTGAAGGCCGACGATGTTCTCGGGATGGCCCCAAAGACTCATAACGGGATGCTCCGCGTGCCTCGGGTTCTGGAGTAGGAGGGTTCGATGCGGCTGAGTTTCTCCAGTGCGCGAGACATCGTGCGGATGGTTCGGGGAAAAGAGGTCTCCGCGAAAGACGTGGTCGAGGAGGTGCTCGACGCGATTTCAAGGATTGATCCCCAAGTCAAGGCGTATCTGCGGGTTGACGAGGAGGGCGCCCTGAAGCAGGCCGAGGAAGTTGACCGGAGGCTTGCGCGGGGCGAGGAGATCGGCTCTCTCGGCGGTTTGCCTGTCACTCTGAAAGACATTTTCTGCGTGCGCGGGGAAGAGACAACATGCGCCTCGAAAATCCTCGTGGGATTCTACTCTCCCTACAATGCGACCATCATAGAAAAGCTGCGAGACAACGGCGCCATTTTTGTTGGGCGAACGAACATGGACGAGTTCGCAATGGGGTCCACTACGGAGAACTCGGCGTTTGGCGTGACGCGAAATCCCTGGGACCTCGAGAGGGTGCCCGGGGGCTCGAGCGGGGGTTCGGCAGCGGCAGTGGCGGCTCGCGAGGCAATTGTCGCCCTGGGGTCGGACACGGGAGGCTCGATCCGTCAACCGGCATCCTTCTGCGGGTGCGTCGGGATCAAGCCCACTTATGGCAGAGTCTCCCGGTATGGACTGGTGGCCTATGCTTCATCTCTGGACCAGATCGGCAATTTCGGCAGGGATGTCTATGATGTCGCGATGGTCTTAAGGGTGCTGGCTGGGCACGATATGAAGGATTCGACATCCGCTGACATCGAGGCGCCGGACTACGCCGCCGCGCTTGACGAGGAAATCAGGGAGCTTAAAATCGGCATTCCGAAGGAATACTTCGGCGAGGGGCTGAGTGCCGAGGTTCGCGCCGCGATCGAGAAAGCCATCAAGGCGCTCGAGTCTCTCGGAGCAATAACGGTCGAGGTATCTCTGCCGCATACGGAATATGCTATCGCCGCGTATTACATCATTGCTTCGGCGGAGGCAAGCTCGAATCTCGCCCGATACGACGGTGTTCAATACGGTCATCGGACCAAATCCCATCGGGACCTTGAGGAGATGTACACAAAGAGCAAGGGCGAGGGGTTTGGGGCGGAGGTGAAGCGGCGGATTATCATGGGCACGTATGCGCTGAGTTCCGGCTACTATGATGCGTACTACCTGAAAGCCCTGAAAGTCCGGACGCTCATCAAGAGAGATTTCGAGGAAGCTCTGAAGAAAGTGGACTGCCTCATCACGCCCGTCTCGCCAACCCCGGCGTTCAAGATCGGGGAGAAGGTGAACGATCCCCTGACCATGTACCTCTCCGATATTTACACCATCTCCTGCAACCTCGCCGGGTTGCCGGGGATTTCCATCCCCTGCGGCTTTGACTCCGAAGGGATGCCCATCAGCTTCCAGTTGCTCGGCCAGCCTTTCGGCGAAGGGACCATCCTCCGCATCGGCCACGCCTACCAGCAGGTCACAGATTTTCACAAGAGAGTCCCGCCCGTCGCCGACCGAGCAGCCAGTGCCTAACCGTCAGCCGTTAGCCCAACTTGCTCACTTCAAAGTGCGGAAGTTGGGTTAGCCGCGGGCCTCGGTCCGTGGAGGCGGCTTCCAGCCGCTTGCCCACGCCAACGCGGCAGGATGCCGCGTCTACAGGGATGGGCTGCATTCTGACGCCCCAGGTTTCCGCCGGAGCAAGCTTTAGCATGGCTTCTCGATGAAGGGATTCATCCATCCCCCTCGTACGTAGCCACACCCCCAAAAACCCCTTGCCTGCTCGTTCTACTTGATGTAAATTTTAACCAAGGTACGTTACTCGGGACGAGGGCTCACATGGAGGGTTGAAGCCATGGCAACTGAATCCAGAAAGCTCGAGATTGTGGGCATTGCGGTGATAGCGCTTGTGTTGCTCGCCATCGCCTTGATGGTGCCCGCGTATCTCCGAAAGGCCAGAGAGCCGTCGCGGCAGATGGCTTGCCATAGCAACCTGATGCAGATCATCACGGCCATAAAGACCTACGCGCCAGACTACGACGAATACTATCCGACGAGCGCCGCGCCCGGCAAGGAAATCAACGTGACCACGCACTACCGGGACCTCGGCATCCTGTTCCCTACATATATCTCATCCTTGGATGTGTTCACGTGTCCGAGCTCCGGCGATAAGATGCCCAGGCATAGGGTGCCAATTCCAGGGGGGAAGACCGTCCCGGGCGCCGACAAGCCGTTTCCCGAAGACGAGGCGCGGCAGGTCAGTTACGCTTACAGCTACAATGGAGCGGGCGGAAAGAACCTGCCGTGGACTGAGGCGGCGCCTTCCACGACCATTATCCTTGCCGATAGACCTGCCGGGAAAGCGCTGAGCAAGCGTTCAAACCATGGAACCGATGGAAGAAACGTGGCCTATGCCGATGGACATGCCAGGTGGATTCCAGGGAACGACAGGCTTCGGACCGATCCGGACAACCCCGACCCCACGGTCAGCACCCAGAGCTGGTGGAGCGAAAGATAGGCTGCGGCATGAAGGGGTCGCAACCGGCCTAAGAGCCACGCGTCGCTTTAAGAAGGTAGCGGTCGGGGAGGTCGTGGAGGAGTTCGAGCGAGAAGCCGGTTTCGCGGAGGAGACGTTCGAGCTCGGCCCGGTCGGGGAGGACATGTGTGGCGAGGACGCCGCCGATGGAGGAGTGGAGCGAGTTGACCCATTCGCGGCTGCGGCTGTGCACGATCCACAGCACGCCGTCGTCGCGCAGGACGCGATGGAATTCCCGCAATGCGGCGGGCTTGTCATCGAAATGGGGGAACGTGTTGTGGCAGATAATCGCGTCAAATTCTCCCCTGCCGACGGGAATATCAATTGCAGAGGCGCAGGCAATCTCCACCTGCGACGGTAACCCTCTCTGACGACACCTCTCGACCATGCGGGGGGAGATGTCGAAAGCGAACACTTTTCCTTCCGGCCCGACGAGTCCCGCGAGCATTTCGGTCAACCGGCCGGCCCCACAGCCGGCCTCGGCGAGCTTATCGCCGGGCCTGATATTCATTTGCGCGAGAATCTCTTTTGCGACAATTAACTCCTCCGGGGAGAATTGGTCAAACACGCCTTCATCGGCGCAGCGGTCGAAATACGCCGCAACTGCACTTGACTGATTACCAGGCTTTTCAGTCATCGGTGTCTTCACACACCCATAAATGCCAGCAACGGCCACGAGCATCAAGAGAAACAATCGCTTCCTACTCATCTATCACCTCACATCTGTTTCGTAACGCATTTGTTCGTGCCTCATTGCGGAGGCGCCGGAGAGCTTCCTCCTCACGGAGAGCAATGCCCGGTGCTCAGGTAAACGATCACGCCTTCGCTTTGCGGCCCGTTTTTGAAGCTGTACCAATTGCGCCGAGGAACGGGATAATGCAGCTCCTCGGACTTCCAGAACGTTTTGGGTCCAGAGGGTCCGACGCTCCACACCGCCCACGTGATAGGCGAGTCCTTCGTATTGAAATAAGGAACATCATGGCCACCGTCCGAAGGAAACTTCTCGGGGACCCAGATGGGCAGAATCGTCAGGACCCCATTGGCGTAACCAAATCCGGGCGAAATGTACTTGTACGCGCGTCCCTTATTGAAGATGTCCTCGGGGAACACCCCCAGATAACCGCAGGAGAAAAGCTCCGGCGGGCTTTCGTTGTAATCATCAACTCTCATCCCGCCGCCCGCGCAATAAGCACGGGCATAGGGATACGCCTCGTAGTCAAGACGATAGGCTTCGACGGCGCTCCCGAGGCTTCGCAGGTCGGCATGGGCGCGGACCACCTTGCTCTTGATCCTGGCCGTGCGCAAGACAGGGAGCAATAGCGCGACGAGCACGGCGATGACAGCAACCACCACGAGCAACTCGAGAAGCGTGAAACCACAGGGTATGCTGCGTCCCCTGGCGCCCTCCCGAGATTTTGCCAAGCCTCGACAAGTCCGCTTCAAACCAAACCTCTCTCACTGAATTTCAATCTTATAGAACTTTTCCCAGGCGCCTTCTGTCTCGTCGAGGACGGAAAGTATCGTACCGTCGCCGACGATGGGGCCACCGAGCGGCGTCCAGTTCACGGCGTCGTCGCTCCGATAAACCTGGTACGTCACGCCATTCGCCGACATCCACTGAACCCTGACGACTTTCTGTATTTCGACCATCGGGATGATGTACCGATAACTCTTGACCCAGATGCGATAGCTCTCGCGATAGGGGAGTTCCGTGTCTTCCTGATCGAAGATGCCAATGACATCGAACTTGCTCATCGGAGCGGAATAGCTGTCGAAATCCCCCTGACCCGACAGCAGCATTGTCAGCTCACCCGTTCCGTCGGAGATGATCAGTTCGTGGTTATTGCCCCATGTGCCCGAAACGATCTCCACGTTATTCAGCTGGCACCATTGCGTCTGGTATTTCTCGCCTCCGCCGGCGCGGCTCGCGTCGAAATAGTTGCAGGCGGAGACGCTCGGAATCCGTTTCGGCTCGGGCATTCCCGCACCTTTCTCCACGATCGTTACGATGAAGCGGATTTCCGGAGCACTGCTGTGACGATCATTGATGAAGACCTTGCCGTTGTGATTGGCGAGGAATCCCTCCACTCGAACACGATCTCCTGCCTCAACATTGATGTACTCGGCCGGCCTCCACAGGTCGCCGTACCACCAGCTCCCTGCCCACACTTGCAGACCACCAGTCTCATCCTGGAGGAAAATCGTGTACATCTCGTTGGGATCGAGAATCTCGCCGGTCGTGTCGAGGGCAATCCCCTCGACGGTAACACGGTTCTCCGCAACAGGTGCGGCATCCACAAGGGGATGAATCCCCAGCCCCTGGTTGTCAACTTCCTGGAGGTCCCCCATCCTGTAAACCTGGCCGACGGCGGCCACGGAGAGGGAACACGCGGCCGCGACGGCTAGAGCAAGATGAACTCGGAAAGACATGTTGGTGTTCTCCTTTGGAATCACGAGTAGCACGTTTTTCCAGAATGTGTTACGCATTCTTCCGCTTCCTGTTCCGGGTGTCAAGCTTTTTTTCAAAATCTCGTCACGCCGGCCAGGGATAACCGATGTGAGCGGACGGACTTGCCGCCAGGAAACCAGACGCCCGGGGTGTCCGTCCGGCGAGTTTTCTGCCGCCATTTTCTTGAAAATTTCCGTTGTCGCCTCCGACGGAACTTGCTATAAACTGACAATCTGCATCGGATGGTTCAGGCTTTCGGGGCGCCGAGTTTTTCTCGCTGCCGGTCCGGCCAAGAGCGCGTGTCTGCGGCACCTGGCCGGTCCACGAGCAAAACATTCAAGGTCGAAAGGAGGAATTGACCATGCGAGTCACGCTGATTCTTCACTGCGTTGGTACCGGCCTGTTCTGTCTTGCCTTGACCACGGTTTTTCACCCAGGCGTCTGCTCCGAGGATGGCCCGTATCCGGGTTTCACCGTCGGCGTGCAGAGCTACTGCTTCCGCAACTTCAACCTCGATGAGACCCTGAGAAACACCCAGGAACTCGGTTTGCAGAACATCGAGTTCTACGGCAAACATGCGTCGCACGAAATGTCGGCTCAGGAAATCGAGGCGATCAAGGCGAAGCTCAAGGACACGGGCATCAAGGTCGTGGCGTACGGAGTTGTGGGATTCGGCGCCGATGAAGCCGCGAACGAGCGGATTTTCAAGTTCGCCAAGGACATGGGGATTGGAGTCATCACCGCGGACCCGGCGCCGGAGAGCTTCGATTCGCTGGAAAAGTTAGTGAAGAAGTACGACATCAAAATAGCCATCCACAATCATGGGCCGGGGTCGAGGTACTGCTCCCTGGAAGACGTCTTGAAGCCCATCAAGGATCGGGACGTGCGCATTGGCGCCTGCATAGACAACGGGCATTTCCAGCGGGCGAAAGTGGATTCCGTGCAGGCAGTGAAAGCTCTTGGCAACCGCGTTCACCTGGTCCATGTCAAGGACCCGGACAAACAAGGGAACGACAAGATTCTCGGAGAAGGCGCCGCGGACATCCCAGGGCTTCTCAAGGCATTGAAAGCAATTGGCTTCAAAGGCCCTCTCAACCTCGAGTACGAGCTGGAGCCGGAGAATCCCACGGACTCGATGAAGAAGTGCCTGAAGTACCTCTCCAAGGTCTGCCAGGAAATAAAATAAGGGCAAACAAGACGCCGACATCGAGTTGGCTGAGACTATCTCGAGTAGTGGCGCAACAAAAGGGGCCTCGCGATTGTGCTGGAAAAGAGGAGTCCTTAAAATGGGAAGTCTCGCGAAAAGGAGCGTGTGGACAGCCGGGTTTGCTGTGTGCGCAGTCGTTTTCTTCTCGGCTTGTCTGACCCTCACAATGAGTACCACAAAAGCTGCCGAAGTAAAGCCCATTCCGGGCCAGGGTAAGTATGTTCGCTTGGCGGATCCAGGGGTGCTGGAGATTCGGCTCGGCGAACGCGACGTCGCCAAGTACCGATTCGGAGAGGAACTCCCCAAGCCGTACCTCTACCCCGTCCTGGGGCCGGATGGAAAACCAGTCACCGAAGACGCGCCAAGCGATCACGTCCACCATCACTCCCTTTACTTCTCCCACGATGAGGTCAGCGGGTACAGTTTCTGGCTTGAAGGCCGCGGGAGCAGTCCCATCCGCCACGAGCGGTTTCTGGAGATCTATGAGCAGGAAGACCGTCCGGGTTTCACCAGTGTGAATGCCTGGATGGGTGGCGACAAACCGCTTCTCAAAGACACGCGAACGTTCCGCTTCATCCCCCTTGAGAAGGGCGAATATCTGATTGACATCTGCATCACGTTTGAGGCACTGGACCGAGAGGTGACTTTCGGGCAAACCAAGGAGGCGGGCCTCCCGGGGCTGCGGGTCGCCCCTGAAATGCGCGTGTCAGGGGGCGGGAAGGGACGGCTCGTCAACTCGGAAGGCGGAGTCAACGAGAAGGAATGCTGGGGCAAACCAGCGAAATGGGTGGATTACACCGGTCCGCGTCCCGACGGCACGTGGGTTGGCATCGCGTCCATGGCTCACCCGAGCAACCGGCCGTATCCGCCCGCCTGGCACGCCCGAGATTACGGGCTTCTTGGAACTAACTACACGAACTGGCACGAACCCAAGACCATCAAGCCGGGCGAGAGCTGGACCTTGAAACACCGGTTCTATGTCCACTGGGGCAAAACCGAGGACGCAAAAGTAGTCACGCAGTTCGAGAATTATGTCAAAGAGGTGAAGTAACCGCGGAGAACGCAGAGTAAGCGGAGAAACCAAATGTGACTCGTCGGTTTCCATCCTCGTCTCAGCGGTCTCAGCGCCCTCTGCGGTGAGCATTCGTAGTTGTAAGCACACAGTAACTCTAAAACCACAAAAGGAAAGGGGGAGAGTATGGCGAACGGAAAACTTCCGCCCTACTTGGAGTCCGCCAAACCGGTCCCGAAGAGCGCCCGAGCACCGGGACTGATGACCACCGGCGCCGCGTTCGCAGGAATCTACCTGTGGATCGCCTACTACGACAAGTTAGGCAACGCCCTTTCGCTGGGGAACCTGGGAAGCGTGATCCTGGGAGTCATCATCGGCGGCGGGCTGTCTTTTGCCCTGTTCTACCTGGTCTCAGGCATGTGGGGGATGAAAACGGGATTGCCCCTATATGTCGTAGGCAGTTCGACGTTTGGGACAACAGGCGGATACTTTCTGCCCGGCATTTTCATGGGCGTGCTCCAGATTGGGTGGTACAGCGTGGCCACCTACTATGCGACGACGCTCGTCATCAATGGCCTGGGAGGAAAAGCAATCACCCTCTTCGGCCCCGGCGAGGAACATGGTTTCAGTGCTTTATTCGTCATCGTGGCGGTCGTTTGGGGTTACCTTTTCGCCTTCTTCGGCGCCAAAGGAATCAAGTACGTGGCCCGCATGGCGAATATTTTCCCCGTGGTCCCCATCCTCATGCTGCTCATCGGCGCCATTATCTCGCTCAAAGGACTTGGGAAGTTCGGTGAGGTGCGAGTGGCCAGCGCTACTCCGGGTGTCCCAGCCATGGCAGGTATGTTGCTGGCCATCCAGATGGTCATCGGCTTTAGCGCCACAGCGATGGCGGCAGGCGCGGACTTCACCCAGAACAACCGCAATGCCTCCGACGTCAAGATTGGCGGTCTGGCTGGCATCTGGGGAGCAGCGGTAGTCGTTGGCATTCTCGCCCTGATCACCGTTGCTGGTGCAAACGGGGCGAACGCCAAATTGAGCAACTTCAGTTATGCTGGTTCCCTCGGCGACGTCGGCGGATTCATTGCAAAAATCATGTTGATCCTGTTCGCCGTAGGGTCCATGGCGCCTGCATGCTTCTGCTCGTTTATCATCGGTAACAGCCTCTCAACCATGGTTCCTTCCATCTCCCGGATGAAATGGACCATGGGCGGCGCCACTGCGGGCATCATCCTTGGCGCCACCGGTCTTGCCGGCAACTTGGAATCCTTCTTCGGGCTGATCGGAGCGTCGTTCGGCCCGGTCTGCGGAGCGATGGCCGCCGACTACCTGCTGACCGGTGGGAAATGGGCAGGCCCCCGCAAGGGCATTAGCATCCCCGGCTACGTGGCATGGGCTCTGGGATTCCTCGTCGGGATTTCGAACAACACCATGCTTGGAAAGCTTCGTGTGCTGGAGACGTGGCATCCGGCTGCGTTGTACTCTTTCGTGGTAGGCTTCATCGTTTACCTGATTCTTGCGAAGGCAGGTCTGGAGCCGCCGAAGGAGAAGGCGTACGTCGTTACCGACCCCCCGGAGACCGCGTAAGCTGGCAGGCAGTGAGCCGTATCCTCCGGTCGTGACCAAGTGGGGGGGAGCGAAACAAGCCGCGCATCGCATCAACTGCGGTGCGCGGCTTTTTTTCATTCACCGCGGCCTGCCCGATCACTCGATCGGTCTTTAGCATGCTTATCTTTGCGTTCTCCCCGTGTGGAAATGAAGGGAGGTAAACGGCCATGGAGACCGCACAGGACGCAGAGAGTGTAATTCTTACTGCCTCTGCATTCTCCGCGCTCTCTGCGGTTTCTCGGTCCCCCATATCCGCAATGCCGAACCCCCAATTCCCCTTCGTGTCCTTAGCGTCCTTCGTGGCTTTCCTTCCTCTGCGTTCTCCGCGCTCTGCGCGTCCTCTGCGGTTTATCGGGCGCCCCTATCGTCTGATGAAGGACGGATGATGCGAAGAAGGGCGATTCCGGACGCAAGAAAGACTGCCGAGAGAATTAGCCCTACAGTGGTCCTGCCGTACAAAAGCGAGCCGGTTGCGAAAAGGGCAGAGTAAACGGTCACGCTGGCAATGACCCAGCCAAGAAGACTCTCCGTCAGGCGGTCGGGACTCTTGACTTCCGGGGCCTCGCGGGCAATGGGTTTCCAGCCGGGACCGGCGGGACGTACGTGGCGGTAGAATTTCACGAGCGTCTCGCGGGAGGTCGGGCGAGTCAGAAATGTCACCGCGAGCCACGTGATGCTGGTGACGCAGACCGTCCCCAGGAGCTTCCAGTGGTCGGCAAGGTTCACCTTGCCATCCGGGCCGGCAACAGCCACAAAGTCCCAGCGACTCGCAATCGAAGGGCCGCATACCCAGAGGAAGAGTGAAGCGGCAGTGGCGGCGATCATCGCCGAAATCTCGCTCCAGGCATTCACTCTCCACCAAAACCATCGCAGGAGAAAAATCAATCCCGTCCCCGCCCCGACCAGAAGCATGATCTCAAAATTCCTCGCGGCGCTTTTCAGGAGGAATGACACGGCGCCTGCCAAGACCATCAAGCCTACGGTCGTGAGGCGAGAGACGAGAATGTAGTGTTTCTCGCTGGCGGCGGGCCTCAGGAAGCGCTTGTAAAAATCGTTGACGACGTACGATGCGCCCCAGTTCAGATGCGTGTCAATCGTGGACATGTACGCCGCGATCAGAGAAGCCGTCATCAGGCCAAGAAATCCGTGGGGCAGAAACCTCAGCATCGCCGGATAGGCGATGTCGTGTCTCACGAGGTCCTTGGCGACGTTGGGAAACGCTGATTTTATGTCCGAAAGCTGTGGAAAGACGAGCATGGACGAGAGCGCGACGAGAATCCACGGCCAGGGCCTGAGGGCGTAATGAGCGACGTTGAACCACAGCACCGAAAGCATGGAATGGCGCTCGTTTTTACAGGCAACCATTCGCTGAGCGACGTAGGCGCCGCCTCCGGGCTCCGAGCCGGGATACCACACTGCCCACCAGCTCACCAGCAGTGGAACCAGGAACACTCCGATCAGGAGTTGAAAATCGCCGGATGGGGGGAAGAGATTCAGCTTCTTGATGTCCAATTTCTCCAGGAGCCCCCCAAGCCCTCCGACAGCGGGGTGCGAGAGCGAATAATAGGCGGCGGTAAAGGCGCCCACCATAGCTAAGACGAATTGGAAAAGGTCCGTAATCACAACGCCCCATAGTCCGGAGGCGACCGAGTAGATCAAAGCGACCAGTCCGCAAAGGAGGACCATCGTCCATTGGCTCCAGCCGAACAGAATCTGCCCGATCTTCGTTGCGGCCAGGGTCACCGACGCCATAACCAGCACGTTGAAAAAGACGCCGAGGTATATCGCGCGAAATCCTCGAACGAAAGCCGCCGGACGGCCCGAGTACCGCAGCTCGTAGAATTCGATGTCCGTCAGAACCCCAGACCGGCGCCACATCCGGGCATAGAAGAAGACGGTCATCATGCCGGAAAGGAGGAATGCCCACCATTTCCAGTTGCCGAAGACGCCGCCTGTTGCGCGCATGAGGTCGGTGACCAAGAGGGGCGTATCCGTCGAGAACGTCGTGGCCACCATGGAAGTGCCAGCAATCCACCACGGCAGCGAGCGACCCGACGCGAAAAACTCCGTCAGCCCGCCTCCGGCGCGCCTCATGTAAGCCAACCCGATCAAAAGGGCGAAAAGCAAATAGCCCGCGATGATTGCCCAATCACCTGTGGAAAGCTGCAATTGTCAACCCTCCTTGTTAGCCGCACAGGACGCAGAGGGCCGTATGAAGAATGTGGCCCTTTCTCTGCATGCACTGCGCTTTTCTGTGTCAATTCTGAGCCGTCACGGTGCGCGCGTTCTCTCCGCCGGCCTGCGAAAAAGCCGTCAGGAAGACCGCCCGCATCCGCACTCCCTGAACCGTTCCCGTGACCGCATCCGCCGCCCGGAAATCATACCCGCGCCGTCCCTTAAAGTACGCCACCCAATACGGATAGTAAATTCTTTCTGACTCGAGGAGTTCCTTGACGCGAGCCTTACCCCTGAACCGCGATCTCTGGCGAAGAACATGCCAGCGGAGATTCTCCAAACACACTCGTCGGGACTCTTCCAGCGAAACGCAAAACGGGAGCGCCGTCCCCGAAACCCGGTCGGAAAGCTCCAGCTCGGCGCCGTCGAAAAAGGAGAAACCCGAAGAGATTCCATCGGTGCAGGCCAAAACCGTGTGCTCGTCGTCCCCCTGCGCCACCGACGCCCTGTGGAGATAGTAGGGCAGATATACAAGCTCCAGCTTTCTCATCTCGCGCTTTCGTCCGAGCGACAGCCTGCGACGCTTCGGGAGGATTTTTTTCGCCCGCTCCATGGAGATTTTTGGCACAACGAATCTCAAGGCTCTTCCCTTTCAACGAGAGCGCCCGCCCTGCGCGTTGTGTGCGAGCTGTCCGGTCGCGCCACCCGGGGAGACTTTCAATCGCCGAGGAGAAAGTAGATGATTGCCTGAGCAACCATGACGACGAGCGTCCATAGCCGAATGTCTCGCCATCTCTTTCTGTCGGGGGCGCCTTCGAAGACCGTATCGCCGTGAACAAGCCAGACCACGGCGGCGATAACCAAGAATCCGATTGCCGAGAATATCGCCACCCAAGCGCGAGCAGCGGAGGCAACAATCCCTCTCATCCAAAAACCAGCAGATTTGAGCGCATCCACTACTGCGACGTAAGCTTCTGCACGAGCCTGGGAGGACGAAGGGGAAAGACACAACGCGACAACAACCGATGCTCCCGCCAGCACTGCGAAGAGGATTATCGGGGGCCACCAGGCTCCCCGATGCCGAATTGCCCCCCGAAGAAACATTCCACTGCCCGCCGCCATCAGAATCAATGACGAAAACAGATTCGTGAGCCTGCCGCTGCGTGTTGTCCCAACCACCATCGCGACGAGAAGAAGGACCGCAAAAAAGACGATAAAACCCCCGATAAGCTGGAGCACATGCATTTCGTTTTGTTGTGGCGAGGTATCCCTTTTATCTTCCACGGGGTTCTCCATGCCCTATTTTTCGGCTCTCTGTTCGAGCGCGTGCTGAATCGCCTTGTCCTTTACAGTCAGTCCATAAACGAGCCCAAGAAGTCTCTCGACTGGGTAGGGTTTCGTGAAGAGGCTGACGAGCGTTGTTACCACCAATGACCCGACAAATGACCACCATGCTATGTAAAGGAACGGATTTTCGCAGATGAAAATGTCTTTTTTCATGAGGAAAAGGATGGCCGAAATGGTGACGCCCGAAGCCAATCCCGCCAATCCTCCCCATTGCGTCGTCCTTCGCCAGAGCATCCCCAGAAGGAGGATCGCGAGGGTCGGCCCCTGGAAAAATGACAGAAGCGTCTGCATCGCCACGTAAATCCCCGGGAACTTACTGGTCACAGGTGCGAACCCAACGGCAAGCAGCACGAACACGACGGTCAACACCCTTCCGACGACGAGGTAATGGGAATCAGAGGCGTCACGGCGAAGGAACCTCTGGTAGATATCTCTTGTCCACAGAGTTGCGGCGGAATTCAGATACGAGTCCACGGTGGACATCAGGGCGGCGAAGAACGCCGCGAACACCAGGCCCATCAAGCCGGGCGGGAGAAGCTCCTTCATCAGTATGGGCAGAGCTTCGTCCGGGTTTTCCAGACCGGGATGCAGCGCCAGCGAGATGAGCCCGGGCAAAACGATGAAGACGGGGATGAAGAGCTTCAGAAAGGCGCCCCAGAGCATTCCGGCTTTGGCATCCCATTCGCTTCTGGCGCCGAGGCTTCTCTGGATGATAGCCTGATTGCCGATCCAATAGGCTGTTGCGAGGACCACCGTCAGCCCCAGCATGATGCCAGTCCACGGGTAGGGGCTTTTAGTATCCACAGGAAGCAGAAGCTTGAAATGGTCGCCGTACCCTGTCCCCAGGGCATGCACCTTCTCGACAAGCCCGGACCAGCCGCCAACTTTGGACAAGCCCAGAATTACGAGGGCCGCTCCCCCTACAAACATGATGATGCACTGAACCACGTCTGTGATCACCACCGCGGAGAGACCGCCCGAAAAGGTGTATATCCCGACGACGGAGGCTGTCAAAATGATGGACGTCCACACCCCCCAGCCCAGTAACGGCTTGAGCATGACAGCCGTGGTCCACAGGAAAATCCCCAAGTTGCAGATCATGAACACGCCCCACAGGAGAGCTTCCGCCGCGCGGACAGAATCGTTGTACCGCCGTCCGAGGTACTCCGGGATGGTATAGACGCCAGCTCGCCAGTAGTAGGGAACGAAGATGAAGGCGGCAAGAATCATCCCCGGAATGCAGCCAATCCAGTCGAAGTTCGCCTGAACAAGGCCGTATCGGTAGGCGCCCCCGGAGGCGCCGACGAAATCGTAGGCGCCGATGTCGGTGGCCACAACCGACATTCCAATGGCCCACCACGGGAGCAATCTGCCCGCGAGGAAGTAGTCTTTTGACGAGCGGACATATTTGCCAAGGATGGTCCCCAGGGCGAGGACTCCGAACATGTAAAAAAAGATAATCGTTGTATCAATAAACGAAAGCGTCAATTGCTTGTTCCTGTCCGGCCTCGGCAGTTTGTGAGGTTCACTGCGCTACCCGAGTAGCTGCCGAGCGGGCAGGATATTTCGCCAGCAATGAGACCCTTCGGTACCAGCGAACTCCCGCCCGCTCGGGCAATACTCCCAGCAAGCACGCAAAATCCTGTCATTGCGCGACGGCTTTCAGGAAGACGGGGTCCGGTCCCACCTGCATCTCGAATCGGCTGTCGCTGTATCGTTTGAACGGAATTCTCCGCCCGATGACGTCGAGGGCTTCCGCATCTGCGGCGTTCAGGACAAACTTCGTCTGCTGCTGCTCCTTCGCCCAGAGCACGGCGATTTCACGCTCACCGTCCTTGAAGACATAGCATTCCACGCCATCGCCGGACGCCTCGACCTCTCTCAGGAACTTCCCCTCGCCTAACACGTACGTCAAGTTGCATAAGGCGACATAAGCCGGCCGCGGCGTGAAGTCCTTGTTCACAGTACCGTAATTCCGGCCGGCTTCATCGTAATCGGAGAAAATGAAATAGAAAAACCGCTCCGCTCCGTTCGCCAGCCCGTACACATAGGCCTTCACGAGATACGCCGCCTCCGGCCGCAGCGTCTCGTAATCACCCTTCTTTGCCACAGGATGCACCGCCCCCATTTCCGTGACCCATATCGGCTTGCGAACGCCGTACTTCTCCATAAGGTTTTTATGGAATCGGAGACGGTGTACGACACCAATCGGATCGCCATAGTAATGGACGTTGTAGATGTCGAAGGAATCGGCTATTCCCGCTTCGAAGATTCTCTCCGCGAACTCCCCCGGCGCCATCGCGAACGAACATACGAGAACCTTCGCCTGCGGGTCCGCCTTCTTGATTTCCGGATACGTCGCCTTCAACGCCGCCGCGTACTCCTCCGGCTTCCCGATGTAGAAAACCTCAATGTCCGGCTCGTTCCATATCTCCCAGTACTTCACTCTGTCCTTGAAATGCCCCACCATGTTTCGGAAAAAGTCGCCCATGTCCTCAGGCTTGGCGGGGGCGTAACGGTGGTCCCTTTTCCCTGAGGCCCACATCGGGCAGTCGTGGAATATCTGGTAAACGGTCAGAGTAGCATTGTGTTGAATCGTCGCGCTCGTGTCGTACCATCCCCATTTGTACGCGCCCTTCTGAGGCTCGACCTGCGACCAACTGAACCGGTCTCGCACGCACGAGATTCCAGCAAGCCGGACGAGCTCGGAAGCGGCTTTCAAGTCTTTCTCGGTTTTGAAGAACCAGCTCGCCGCGACATCTATCGCAAAAGGAGATGACTCGCTATACTTCCGCTTTTCCGGCCCGACGACAACGGCATAACTACTCTCCGCCTTGGAAACCAGTTCACCGTCCTTGACGACCTCTGCCCGGACCGCGTAATAGCCGAGACCTTGAACCCCGAGCTCGACATCCGCCACAGCCCGCCCGCCGCCATAGCGGCTCTTCGTCACTGTCCCCACAACCTTCCCGTCGAAATCCACCGACTGAATCTTCAGCTCGCCGTCGCTCGGCAGATTTTCTGCGGTGATCATGAAGTTGACCTTCTCCCCCTCAAAGAACACGTTCCCCCTTTTCTGGGAGGAGATGACTAACGTACCCGGCGTCTTCTCAGTTGCGGTTGAGAACGTTCCCAACATGCAGAGTAGAAGCAGGAACGGCACAAAGCACAAAGTTTTCATGTTGTTTTCCCGGCTGTTGAATTTCGAGCCAAATGTCCGAGGCTAAGGCATTCGCCTGCCCGAACCGTCAACGTACCCTCACCCTCACGGTGACAGACGCCATGCGCGAAGGTGACGATGGCTCAACGGAGTAGCACAACCCGCCGAACATTTCAATCAAAACCTGTGGTGAAATTGCACGTGGGTGGAGGGTTCCTGGCAGGACTCCTTAACGGTCCTGACCGCTGCTCGGTTCCTGTTCCGGTGTCCACCCCTGTCTCAGTGATCGCAAGCGACGTGGGACAGGTGCGGCCGTATTCCGGCGGCAACGCTGCCTGCCCGTGACGCGTGAAGCGAGTATGCAGGCGGGACAGGCAGCGGTTGAGTTCAAACGCCTGCGAAGGCCCCACGGCCAGGGAGCACCCGGAAAGGTTCACGAGGGTCAGTTATTGCGCCCTTACAGGGCTGGCATTTTTGAGCGGTTTCCCGACCCAGGGCGTTGCCCTGGGCTAAGTACTATGTCTCATAAATTCGGTCACGTATTCACGGATGAATCCGGATGGTCGAGAAGCCCGGCTAAAGCCGGCTCCGGCCAACAAGGTTCGCTTCCCCCATACCACCGCCTGAAGACGGTGGCTAAAGGAGGATGCCGGCTCAAGCCCGGCAAGCCAGGGCGTCGTTTAGGCTGAGTCTTGACGATCCGGACCGCCGCGTACAATATGTGACCGTATTTGCGAAAGCCTGTACTAAGGTATTGCGGCCCGTTGGGGCTTAGCCCGTGTCCGCACAGAAGCTGTGAAGCAGCATAACAACAATCTGCCACGGAACAGCGGCCACACGCCGTGGGACCTCTGGAATGGTCTCCTGGTTTCAGGTATGATGGTTCGGAAAAGAGGCGTTCTGGAGAACTTCGATGCTGCGTAATCTCTGTAACGTTGCACGTCCGCGGTTACTCGTTGCTTTTTTTATGATCGGCGGAATGGCCGGAGAGAAGCGGGTTTGGCCGGAGGAGCGGACGCCATCACCGCCTACAGTCGAATGGACGGCGAGGCTGGCTCGGCGAAGAGCGATTGCGGAGGTTCGCAAGGTCCCTGAAGCTCCGGGGGCATACGTCGAGTTCTTCTCCGGCGAATTGTGCGAACCAAACGGGCAGGACATCAGCATCTTCGATGAGAAAGGCGTGCGCGCTCCGCACCAGGTTTTGTCTGTTGGTCCGGGAGACCGTTTCCTCATCACGCTCAAGCTTTCCGCCGCGAAGACCTATTATCTTTACTACGGCCAGCCGGGGACCACTCCGTCGCCCCAGTGGAATCCCGAATGCGGGGTGTTTCTCAGGACGTACCGCCGCCCTTCGGGGAATAGCAATACGGTAGCGGAACTCGAAACGATGGTCCGCTCGCTCCGGCAAATGTTCGGCAGCGGCTACAGGGCAGCCATCTTTGACGGGTGCAACCCGTACGGGCCCTCCGACGATTACGCCTCCGTTTACACCGCCTACTTGAGGATTCCGAAACCCGGGCTGTATTCCTTTGCCACAAACTCAGATGACGCGTCCGCCCTATACCTTGACGGGAAGCTCATTGCGGACTACCCGGGCATTCATCAAGCCTCAGCAACAAGGGGGCAGAGGAGCGGCGACGTTTTTCTGAAAGAAGGTGTGCACGTTCTGAGTTACTATCACGTGGAATATAGCGGGCCTCAGGCGACGACCGCCGCCTGGAAGCGGCCCGGAGAAGAGTTTTTCACGCCGATTCCCATGGAAGCCTATGTGCCCATCAGCCCGTGTGTGGTGACCGCTATCGAGGACCGCCGGGGCAGGGTGCTCGATTTCTCTTCCCAAATTGACGAAATCTATGTGCCCGAAGGCGCCGCTCCTCTCATTGGCGTGGAGTTTAAGCCTTTTTCTCTCACCCTCGGAGAGAAGGCACAATTTCTCTGGGATTTCGGCGATGGAGAGCGGTCCAGTGAGAAGTCGCCGACGCACATCTACCTGAGCGAGCGGCTTTCCCCGGTAACGCTGACCGTCCAGGACGAAGAGAATCGCCGCCATTCGGCCTCGCACTATGTCTATTCCGTTCATCTCGAAGAGCGAAACACAACGAATCCGGAGAAAACGAGGGAGACCTTCGAGGAGATTCTCCGCGGGTACACCTGTCAGCGGCTAACTCCCGACGAACTGGAAACGCTGCACGACTTCTTCGCAGCAGGTCAAGACAATGAAGCACAGACTTCTGCTGTCGCGGCCATGCTCCTGAAGGCTGTCGCGGTTGACCAGCCGGAACGGCGAGCGAAGTTCCTCCTCTCCTGGGCGGACGCCAACCGCAAGAGCAAGTCAGGGGATGTCCAGAAGCAGCGTGCTCGCTGCTACGAAGAGGCCGTTCGGATCACTCAGAACAAGAGAACAAAAGCCAGGGCGTTGCTTGATCTCGGCGACGTGCAATTCCGGTTTCTCGGCAACGGCAACGCTGCGCTGGCCTGCTACCGAACAGTCGCCAACGAAAATGCCGACAAGGAGCTGACACGCCGCTCGATGATCGGCCAGGGCGACGTGTGCCTCCTTTCCGGAGACCTCCTCACGGCGAGAAAATTCTACGAGCAGGCAGGGGTCCTTCCGGAGCACGAAAGAGGCGCCGAGGCTCTTCGCACGTCTTACGGCAACCTCATCGAGGGATACATCAAGCAGAAAGAGTTCGACGCGGCTATTGAAGCGATTGAGACGTGGGAGTGGAAGTACCCGATGATTAAGACGCGGGGCTACTCGCTCATCCTGCGGTCACGAACTGCGTTCGCCCTCGGGAGCATGGGGGAGGTGCAGAAGTACACAAGCTGTATAATCCGGACCATCGAGGAAGAATCTTTCAAACCGGAAGCATACTATCTGCTCATCTCATCTCTTCTTCGGCAGGGACAGAACGCAGTTGCGGCGGGTCACTACCAGGCGCTGAAGGAGAGTTACCCGCGAGACCCGCACGTTGAGCTTCTCCGCCGATTCTTCCCATAAGAAAATCGAGCACGAGCCCTTCTCAGGGCCGTGCCCGATGTATTCTGTACGTTCCAAATGCTGGCTACTGGGGGTCAGAAGCGTTGCTCACTCCGGCGTCCGGGAGAATCCAGGAGGACCACCCTGGTCAAACGAGACAAGACCGGAGTCGCGAACGGTGTCCTGCGGAATGTTGTACCGGCGCGTCAGTTCGCCAATTTCGCGCATCCTCTGGAATTGAACCGTGCGATTCACGCGCTCCTCTATTTCCTCGGGATTGTCTTGCTCGTCGAGAGACCGCAACTGCGCTTCCAGCCACCCTCTTGCTCGGTCGTTATCAACGGCATTCATCGCCTCCGTGAGAAGCCGCTGCGCCTCCGCCTTTTTTTGTTCCGGAGACATAGGAGCGGTGTATCGGGCCTTCAATCCTTCGATTTCGTTGACAAACTGGTTGCGCATGGCCGCGTCAGGAATCTTCCCCGAGAAATTCTTCGCGAGGATGTCGAGCCTCCGGGTGAGTTCCTGTGGCTCGTTCATGGCGCGAAAGGCTGCTCCGCGGTCTCTCAGTTCTTCAAGTTCGCGGTTCTCCTGCCGCTCCTCGTGGAAACCTGTGAGCACTCCCTGGACAACCCCGACCTGCTCCTGGAGGAGCGCGATTTGGTTCATAATGTTCTTGTATTCTTCGGTCTTTGCGAAACTGGAAGACACCATCGGCGCGGAGACCTTGCCCGCGGCGCCTACCGAGCCTCCGCCGAGGAGCGCGCTGATGCCTTTCTCAATGCTGGCGAGTTTCGCTTCGACAGAATCCACTTTCTTAGACAACTGCGAAATGCTCTGAGCCTGTTCGTTCTGTCGAGAAATCAAGTCGTCAACGCGACTGCCATCGTTCTTCAAGCAGCCGCCGCAGAGTAACGCACCCGCGACCGCCAGTCCTAACCATTTCAGTCTCATGGCGCTTACTCCTGAAGGAACTACTCCCCGGGGGAAGTCTCCGATCATCCTCCCGGGCCGCGTCCACCCGGTCCGCCTCCTCCGGGGCCGCGCCCTCCGCCCATGAAACCTCCGGGGCCGCCGCGACCGAAGGTTACCAGACCGGAGTCTCTTACCGTGTCCTCCGGGATGCTGTATTTCTGGGTCAGCTCGCCGATCTCCCGCATCTTCTGGAATTGGAGCAGGCGATCAGCTTGCTCTTCTATCTGCTGTGCTCCTTGCGCCTGGTCCAGTTCCTCCAACTGCCTCTGCAAGCGTTCCCTTTCCCGCTCATCGTCCGCGGAATTCAGCCGTTCAGTCAGAAGTCTGCGGGCCTCGGCTTGCTTCTCGTCGGGCGAAAGCGACGCGGAGTGCCTGGATTTCAGGGCCTCCAGCTCGCTGACAAACTGGTTTCTCTTCGCCCCCTCAGGAATCTTACCCGAGAAGTTTTTCGCAAGGATGTCGAGCCTGCGGGTGAGTTCCTGTGGCTCGCTCATGGCGCGCCAGGCTCCCCCACGGTCTCTCAGCGCTTCCAGTTCGCGGCTCTGCCGCGTCCCCTCTTGGAAACCACCAAGCTCTCCCTGTACAACACCGACTTGCTCCTGCAGCAGGGCGATCTGGTTCATGATGTTCTTGTACTCGTCGGTCTTCGCGAAAGTCGAAGAACCGATCACCCGAGAGCCCCCGCCTGCATCGGCCCCAGCCCCGCCGCCAAGAAGTGCGTTGATGCCCTTTTCAATGCTGCTCAGTTTTACATCAACGCCGTCCACTTTCTTAGCTATCTCCGATATCTTCTGCGCGTGCTCGCCCTGACGAGAAAGTAAATCGCCAATACGATTGTCGCTGCCTTTCGAGCAGCTCGAGCAGCATAATGCTGCCACAGCAAGAAGTCCAAGCAGTTTGGGTATCATGTTGCTTCTCCCTCTATGAGAATTGCTGCCCACGGCAATTGTCTTATCGCCCTCCTCCGGGTCCGCGTCCGCCGGCGCCGCGTCCGCCCGCTCCTCCGCCCATGAAGCCCCCGGGGCCGCCGCGACCGAAAGATACGATACCGGAATCTCTTACTGTTTCTTCCGGGATGTTGTATTTCCGCGTAAGCTCGCCGATATCCCGCATGTTCTGGAACTGGAGGACGCGGTCAGCGCGCTCATTCAGTTCGTCCCCCTGGGCCTCGTTCAGGGACTGCAACTGCCTTTCCATCATCTCCTTCATTCGCTCGTCAGTGATCGAATTCATGTTTTCGGTGATAAGGGCGCGAGCACGTTGAAGTCTTTCTTCGGGGGAGAGCGAAGCGAAAAGGCCGGCTTTCAGGGCTTCCACGTCTTGACTGAACTGACTTCGGGTCGCCGCATCCTGGATGTTGCCGGAGAAGTTCTTGACCAGCATGTCGAGCCTTCGCGACATCTCCCCGGGTTGATTCAGGGCATTAAAGGCCCCTTCTCGGTCTCGGAGCGCTGCGAGTTCTGCGGCAGTTTTCTGGGCCTCCTGGAATCGGACGAAGTCTCCCTGCACAGAGACGACGCGTTCCTGGAGATTCTTCATCAACTGGAGGACATTCTTATATTCGTCGGCAGAAGCGAAATTGGACGACACGATGAGCTCCGGCCCCTTTTTTGTGGACAGAGCCGTCGCTCCGCCACCGAGCAACGCCTCAAGGCTCTCCTGTATCTGACCCAATTTCTCGTCAACGTTGTCAATCTGTTTTGACATCTGCGCTATGCGGCGGGCGTGTTCTTCCTGTTCTTCTAAGAGCCGAGCGACCCGACCGCCGTTGCCACTCTTGGCGCATCCGGAAAAACACAACGCCGCAGCAGCGAGTAGTGCAAGTAATCTCAGTAACATGGCATCTTTTCCTCTGGAGTTTTGTGCGGTTTTTCGGGTGTGACTTCTTCTCATCAGGACTCACCCTCCTCTGCGTCCTTGCTGTCCGCCACGGTCGCCCCGGTTGATCCCGGCGGGTCCGCCGCGGTCGCCTCCCATGGACGGAAGCCCAATTTCCGTGTAAGTTTCCCTTGGAATCTCGTAGGTACTCTGCAAGTTCCTGAGGTCGCGAGAGATCTCAAATCGCTGGTAACGCTCCAGTCTTCCCTGCAAGTCCTCGCCGGAGGCCGTCTGGAGTTCCTCAATCTGCCTCTGGATGAACTCCTTGGCTCTCTCGTTTTGCTCCGTGTTCAGCCTTTCGGTAAGGCTCGAGGACACTCTCTGATAAAGCTCCTGAGCGCTGGGCTTCTCCGACAGTTTCCGTTTGAGCTGCTCGACGTCCACCTCAAACTGCTGTCGTTTCACAGGGTCCTGGATTTTCCCGGCGAAATTCTGACCGAGAAGGCTGAGCCTCCGGTTCATTTCCTGGGGGTCGCTCATCGCTTGGAAGGCTTGTGCGGGGTCCTGGAGTTGCCGGCGCTGCTCCTCTGCGGCGACCTCATCCTGGCTTTCGGTCAGCCGGCTCTGTGTGAGAGCCAACTGTTGCTGAACCGCCGAAAGCTGCGCGACAATCCGGGCGTATTCCGGCGTGTCTTTGAACTCGACGACCTTGGGCTCCGTGCTCTCCTCCGCCGCGGTCGTAGGTTGCGGAGTACCGGTCGGCTCAGGGAGTCGCTTCAAAGACTCCTGAATCTGCACGAGCCTTTTGTCGAATCCTTCGATGCGCCGGGACAACCGGTCTATGTCCCCTTTGTGTTCGTCCTGCTTGACACCGACTTCAATCAGGCGACTGTCTGAGCTTTCCTTCCCACAGCCAGACAAAAGGAGCAAAGCCCCAATCACCCATAACGCTGCATATCTCGCCATTTGCAGACCTCCTTGATAGAGTTTTCCGAATGAAGGCAGGGGCCTCCGTTCTTTTATTATATTTTAACGTCATCGGGGCTACACGGGTTTAGTGTCTCGCCAGTGTAGAGAAGTTATCCTCTTCACCGTTCGCCAGCGGCTCAGCGAAGCCGCGCCCCGCCGGACAAGCGTTGTTCGCCCTTCGCAACGTAGGATACCATATTTCCCGTGGGTTACGGAAGCAGCTTTTCGCGCAGGGTGTGGCTACGTTGGAATGGGACATGCCGCCGGGATTTGCCTGTGACGGGGGTGCTGAGTCCAGGGCCACTCGGGGGCGACTCTCTGTAACGCCGGCATCTTGCCGGCTGTCTCGGGGGCATCTTGCCCCCGGTTCGACTTCGCCAGGGTGAAACAGGGTGCTTGCCATGTGAGGGCGGGACGCCCTCACGACTGCCGCCGGGACGGCGGCGTTACTTCTGGCATCCCACCGGGCCAACAGCCCAAGGCCCACCACTCAAGTGCAGCCGCACCCTTCGCACAGCAGTATGACCGCCTGAAGCGTCGCCATTCCAAAGGAGAACGCACTTTCTGTATTGACTGGGAACGGGTTGCGCACTAAATTATGAATAGCGCGTTTTGCGGGACAAAGCTATCGGGATTGAGGTAGCTGCACGCGTCTATCTCTCCATCCCTTCGGCTCGCGTTTGATGATTCCGCAGAAGCGCTGCCCGCTGCGTCCAACGCGGGAGGATAGAGCTGTTTTGCACTCATCCCTGGCCGTTCAGGCGGACGCCGTCCGGAAGCGCGCTCAGTCCAATGGGTCCCGTCCCACGCGTGTGCGCGAACACGGGCAGGCGAGGAAGGGGCGGACGATGAGAAAGACTGCCTGGCTCGCTTTATGGGGCATGAGCCTTTTTGCTGGCTTTGCCGTAGGGATAGCCGTCGGCAAGGCCCACAAACCTGAGGTCCAACGTCGCCAGCCTACCACGAGAACCATTCCTGAAGACAAAGACCGCGAGGAAGCCCGCCTTCTCGCCAGCCTGGATGAATTCCGCAACGCCCTCACTGAGAAAGAGCAAATCGCCGCCAGCTTGCGCGCGGAGATCGAAGAGGTGCGGGGCAAAATGCTCCCGCCGCTGAGTCCAGAGGATGAGAAATGGCTTCGGCAAGAGCAAAAGGAGCGAGGCTACGCGAAGCGCTGGGACCCAATCCGGAAAAGGGGAGAGGAACTTCTCAAAAAGATTTTTCAGCGGAAGGACAACGTGCTGCGACAGAAGGGACTCGACGAACTGGAGTCGCTTCTCAAAAACGACAAAGCCCAGGATAAGCTGGTGGGCCTATGGACCCTGAACAAAATTCTCTTCGAAGGAGTCGGGCTCGACAAGAAGAGATTCACGCCGCTGCTTGCGGCAGCTCTGGACCACGACGACGGGGAAGTGAGAGAGAATGCGCTCGAACACCTTGGATACCTTGGCTATTCGGACTATCCCTGGATGGATCGTCCGGAGAAGCGGGAAGCGGCAGACGTGGCCCTGCGCATGGTGAACGATCCGGACACTCGCGTGAAGAGCACCGCGCTTCGTCTTCTTGCGGATTTCGGTGGAAAGGAAAGAGACAAAGGCATCGCCAAGGCCTTAAGGTCGCTTCTCCAAGATGGAAGTGAGGAAAGTGTCTCAACTGCTTTGGGGGCGATAAGTGATTTGCCTTATGACAAGTGGAGCGTCACAGCCGTGTACGAGGGCGATGAGTGGGTGGGCGTCCCTGTCAAGCGACACGATTATTGCGAAGAGATGAGGCAGGAGGTGATAGAGGCGTCGCGGAATCCAGAGACGCAGGATGAGGTTCTCGAGTTTTGGTGGGAAAGGCAGACGTTGGATAAGGAGGAACTGGAGCGAGCCGCCGAGATCCTGAACGGCGTTAATCCGGATGAATACTTCCGCGTCGCATCCGACAGCTATCCGGCGAGCCCGGAGCTGAGGGAGCTTGCTTACAACTACTATTTCCGGGTAATCAGGGAATCGCTGGACCGCCAGCAGCGTTGGACGGCAGTTTCGAGGCTGGAAGAGACAGGCGACAAGTCCCTGATTCCCCAACTCAAAGCGCTTGCTGCGAGCGAAGACGCCGAGGGCATCGAGCGAGGAATTGAGGACGCAATCAAGCATCTTGAGCAATACGGCAGGTAGTTGGACTGAGGTGAGAGGAAGAGGTGGACAGGATTACAGGATAG
>JAUYEE010000015.1 GCA_030691545.1 bacterium
CTACGTCCCGCCGCTTCTCCTGTCCCTGCATTTTCATCCTCCTCGATGCGTTCTGTCTCCATACCACACATACGCTCTATCTGCCGAGGAGTATGGCTCACATCGTTCTCACAGGGAACATGGGTTGGCCGGGCGCTTACCGTTCTTATAGAATCCGATCCCTCCTTCTCGAGGAATGTGTTGCCAAAAACGCGCCCGTCCCAGTACTTTTCCTGAAACAGTCCATCTTTGATTTCCTTCTCAATCGCTTTCCGATCACGACCCCGACTCTCGAGGATAACAAATTGCTCTGCTGAAAGTGGTGGGTGAAAGGTCTCAGCTATTTGCTTCCACACCGGGCCCTCCTTGGTCTCTACAAGGTCTCGAATCTTTCTTTTGAAGGACACGGGTGAAATTTCACCACGCCCGTCCGGCCGTTGTCTGGGGTCGCTCTCGCGGTCGGGGTCGCCGTTTGGGTTTGAGTTTATGACTTCAATGACCAATAAACCTGTAGCCCTTACGATTCCGTTTGTCTCTGCCATCTCAGTTCTCCCTGACTCGGTTTCTTCTCACCTGTTCAATTACTCCGAAGCCTCGCGTTCAGGACGCGCCAAGTATCCGAGCAGAAGCTCCGCTTTTTGTCCGTCGTTCGCACTGCTCGGGAGCTCCCACTCCGCCAATTGGGCGGAAATGCGACCCATCTCCCGAAGCGCCCACTTGGCGAGACCCAACTGCTCCCCTTGTGCCGTCTGCGCCCAGGCCTGATAAACCGGGAGTCGCTCGCCGAGTCTCGCCAAGGCGGCTTGGGGGTTCTCCATCGCAGTCGTAACGAGGGCATTTCCGATAAGCTTGTTGGGCAAGCTCGCCTTCTTTTCGCCGCCCCGCACGTGGAGTGAATACTCACGGTGAAGCGTGTCCGCCAGCGCGAGCAACCTCCCCACATTGAACGCCGCGCCTTTCACATAGGCCTCCTTTCGATTTCCGATCTTGTCAAGCAGTATCGCCAAGACAGATACGACTGTGAGCGCTCGTAGCCTTGCATCCCTGGAAAACGGCTTCCAGTCTCGGGTCCCCAGAGCACCGCCAATTCCTGCCAAAAGCGGCGAGGCGCGCTGCAGAAGCATTCTCAGGAGTCTTTCTGCTGTCGGTCTGGCGGCCGACGGTCCTCTCAAGAAAAGGTCATACACCTCACTCAAGCGACAGCCTGGCACCTGGCCTTTGTCATGGCCTTCTCTGATCCACTCTTCCTGCGTGCATCGCATGACGCTCGCGGGGGAGGGGCACACAGGCTCAGCGATGCGCACCCCCTCGCCTGGCGGCGAGGGCAGGGGAAATCGCACACTCGGCCGATTTTGCGCACCCCCTCGCCAGTCCGTGACGGCCCCCCGTATGTTTTCTACTGTGAACGCATCGGTCAGGGTCACCTGGACACGCCCCAGGTCGAATCTGCTTAAGACCAAGACTCTCACCAACGAACAGTCGGTCAGGGCAGGCTCTGCTTTCAGCGCCGAGTGAACTTGGGATGCGATTTCCTCGAATGTCGCCTCGACGGCTTCGCTCTCCTCTGCGGGCCCTGAAAACAAGTTAGCCAGTTCGATCGAACTCTGTGGCAAATCCTCGGCATACGCTATTAACAGGTCCTTTTTCTCCCTTCGGCCCTCCTTCTTATGGCTCGGCACAGCCTGCCAGGTCTTGCCCCGCCGCCCCTGCGCTGTGATGTAAACGAGCGCGTCGCATAAATGCCTGGCCATGTCTGTTCCGACTGGGAACACGGCGGAGCCGACCGCGCCATATCGGAGATGGCAAGGGATGTCCTCGTTCATAGACATCAAGTAGGTGAGACCGAGAATGGGAAGCTTGGGTTGCGGAAGTTTGGTTTGGAGGGCAGCTCTCATGGCTGTCAGAGAACAAACACCGTCTTCCTCCGACGAATCATCTGGCACGCTCAGCAAATGGTCACTCACGCATTTCTTCATGTCCGGGTGTGCCACGCGGACCTCGAAGTCGGCGTAATCCGCAACTTCCAACATAACCTGTACCTGTAGGTCGGGCGTCTTTACTTGCTCCCCGTGTTCGCTCAGTTTTCCAACGAGTAGCTGCTGAACGAGGTCCAAAGCCTTAAGACGACCCTGTTCACATGCCGCCAGTGCCACCTCTGTCAGCCTATCAAGGAAAGGGCCCAAGTCCTTTCCACTGTTCGCGGCCATACGTTCCATAAGTGTCACAAACGCACGGCACTCTGGTGATGCGTCGCGAAACTTCTCCAGAAGCCTCTTCGGGTAATCATGAATTCGCCGCACAAGACTGTCCTTGTCCTTGTGCTCATAAGCTGATGTGGCCCCAGCGCATATTCTGCGCAGAAACGCGCATCGCTGCCGTGTATCCAGCTTATCGGCCTTCCACAGACCCTGGACAATACCCAGGGATTCAGGGGCCGCTCGCCATATTGGCCCTCTCAGGTTCAACGCCGGGAAGCTATTGTGATTGTCAGGCGCTACATACCAGAGCTCGCCCATCTTCTGCCGGTCGGCGTACTCGATTTCGGCGACCCGTCCTTTCTCATCTATGCCCAAGATGAACCCCTCCCTGGGTTTCAAGGCTTTGACGTCAGGGTGCCAACGCGACACTGCGAGACCGGTGGACTCCAACCTCTTGTGAAGCGTGAAAAGCTCGTTAAGCATATTCCAACACCCCCTGTCTAATCTCGACCGCTTGCCGATAGTTAGCCGCGCGTTTGCCTCGCGTGGGAGAGTCAAACGCAGAGTGCAACATTGAGGGTATCGTCAAATTGACCGAGCGATCCACTTCGGTGCCGTCCCGAAAGGGTCCGAAGTAGGACGGCACAAATTCCTTCCATCCGAGACAGGGCGGGTAAAAGCACTGCCCCTTCTGAAGCCGCCTTGTGAAGATCTCCTGAAGCCCATGCAGGTGGTTGTTGCCCTGCGGCGAGTCGCCACAAGGTTCCACCACGCCGTAGACCCGATAGCAGACGTTGACCAATATGGTGGCCGCAAGCTGATACGAATCTCCCCCGGTGATTTGGCTGTTCTTGCGCAGTGGACCGCCGTAGTTGGTGACATACCTATGGAATTTGAGCGGCGCGCAAATCTCGACTTTCGTCGGCCGTATGTACGCGCTCTTTAGGTGAGCTACGGCTTCGAACATGCCCTTCGCAGCAGAGAACGTTGGCCCCGCGTAGGAAACCGGCGCGGAACCTGTGTCCGGCCTCGTGAACATCGCGGCGGGTCCCTCGACCTCAAACGAGACGTACCATTTGTTGTCCATTGTACCTCCCCTTCTTCTAATCGCGTTTGAGAAATGGCTCTGCGAAATTCTATCATAAGCAGAGGCCGATGATAGCTAATTCTGCGGCTTCCCGGTCCTTCCGTTCTGTAATGAAAAGTGGCCGTGCGGATCTTTGCAGAGTGGAGCGCACCCGGGCACCCCTTCCAACCGTGCGCAGCCTTCCATCACCAGCCCGCCTATCTCGCCGGGCACTCGCCCGAAATGATGCCACACCGCATTTTCACTTGCTTGTATGGGAATTTGGGTATATGTATTAATGGGTGCGATGAGAGCGTCGTTCGCAGACTTGAAGGTAACAGTCTCGTCCATCACTGGCAGAGCAAAGGATACCACCCGTGAAAAGGCTACTTATACTTGCTTTTCTCCCGCTTGTCCTGGCTGCCACCGGTTGCACTACGGGCCCACCGCCCCCGCCTTACCGGCGACCGCCATTCAAGATTGATTGGCAGGACCCGGTCTCCGTCATGCGCGGCTTTTTGCGCGCGAAAAAGAACGGAGACTGGCGCACGGCTTACAACGCTTGCGATTACGACGAGTCCCTCCCCAAACAGGAACGGGCGAAGATCAAGAAAAAGTGGAAGGAGGAATCCAGGCGATGGCCCCTCGAGTACGCCGACATTTACTGGCAGATCGAGGACCGTCGCTTCGAGGATGAGACCGCCCTTGTCAGAATTCTCGTTTCCCGCCGAAATCCTATCACCGGGGAACTCCGACCGGGCGAAATCTACGAGGAGACGCTCAAGAGATACAAGGACAAGTGGAGAATCACCAGCCGTCTCCTCAAAAGCCCTGAGTAGGCCCCTTCGGCGAGTGTCCCGCCCTGCGAGGCGAAGGACGTACCGCGTCCTTACGTAGCCGCTTTTGTCCCTCGGCGAACGCCGACTCTGGGGGAACCGCGTTCGCCGCGAAATGAGCATCAACTCCAACCCACAAGCACTTTGGCGCAGTAAGTCTGCTCCTGGGCAGGGCTTGCGGGCTGAAACCCGTGGCCGAGATGCACCGCGTGCAGAGGGAGTCAGATTTCCGTCCAGGCGCCGGGAACGGGCACTGGATAGCCGCCCTCTGCATCCGCCTGGACTGGCGCCGGGCTTTCTTTGGTCAGCTTCTCTACGTCCGGACAGAACTTGAAATCGGACGCCATGAGCTCGTCCCAGGTGACAATCCTCTGGTAGTGGACCGCGGCGCGTCCCATGATGGACGCGAGGTTCGCAAACGCCGCCCGCCGCACCTCGTTGTGCCGTCGGTCCTGGCGAATCGCGTTGAGCAGCATGTCCCACTCGACCTGGTACGGGCTGACCTTCTCCTCCTCCGGCCGCCAGACAATGTTGTCATTGTTGATTCGCTGGTCCTTATAGATGTGCGCCGTCGGGGCGTGGACATCGCCGGAGAACTGCGCCGCACATTTCGTCCCATGCACGAACGTGGCGAACTCATTGTGGCACTTCGGAATGGCGCGGCTGTTGACCAGCGCCTTCGCACCGTCGGGGAAGGTGTATTCGATGGCGTAGGTGTGGAGGTTCTGGCTGCAATCGGCGGCATTCGGCTCGCGTCCGCCGAGGCCGTGCGCCGCGACAGGCCAGGCGTCCTTAATCCAGCAGCACTCGTCCACCTGGTGGATCATCATCTCGATGAACCACGCCGAGGAGGCCCACAGGAAGAAGTACGGGCGCCGGAGTTGCCAAAGCAACTCGCTCTCGCCGCCTTTGAACGGGTCTAATCGGGCGCCGGGGTCCATGCGATAGGCGCGGATCAATTGAACGTCTCCGAGGGCGCCGTCGCGGATCTTCCGAATCATCGCCTGCCTCGCAGACGAATGTCGGCACATCAACCCGCAGGCGATCTTCAGATTCTTTTTCTCCGCCGCTTCTCCAATGCGGAGGATTCGCTTGGTGCCGCCCGGGTCCGGTGCAAACGATTTCTCCATGAAGACGTTCACCCCCTTTTCGATGGCGTACTCGACGTGCATCGCCCGGAAAGCCGAGTGTGTCGCCTGAATCATAACGTCCCCCGGGCGCAGGCAATCAATGGCTTTCCGATAAGCATCGAAGCCCACGAAGCGCCGCTCCGGCGGCACATCGAGCCGGTCACGATATTGCTCGTTGAGGACCTGATAGGACCGTGCAACCCGGTCCTCGAAGATGTCGCCCATCGCGACGAGCTTCGTTGGTCCCGTGGTCGAAGAAAGGGCGTTGACGACGGCTCCGGTCCCTCGCCCGCCGCACCCGACCAACGCCAGCCGGATCGTATTGTCTTCCGCCGCGTGTACGAAGGGCAGCGCGGCGCCCGCCAGGACCGTGCCCGCGACCGCTCTACCGGTCTGTGTCAGGAACTCCCGGCGAGACGTGCTCTTTGGTTTTGTCAGCGATGACCTCAACGTATGAAGCCTTGTTTCCTGTTTCATGATAGCTCCTTTCGAAATGGCATTTGTCGTGGCACGCCGGGGTGGCCTTAGAATTCCTTCCACACGTTCGGCGCCGCTTCTCATTGTCGGTGAAGTCTCGTAATTCATCAAGCCTTTCTTGACATTGCTGAAAACGGGACCGCGCTGAGACGAAAGCGAAGAAATCAAAAACTCGTCTGCCCATGTTGTAACGCAATTCTTGGAAAAATCGGGGTGAGGAATAATTTGACATGGGATGCTCGCATGAGGTAGAAAGACGGCTTTCAGAATCGCTCAAAGAGAGAGAAGGTTCACTCAGGAGTTCGAAAGGTTGCTAAGAAGCCGAAGCGGCTGAGAGATTCCCTGCAACGGCAGAGCGGGAACGTCTCAACTCTTCGGCTTGGAAACAGATCGCGCGATACAACAAGCATCGGTTAACCCCACAAGGAGCTCAAGCTATGAAGATCAGGCAAAAGTATGGAAGTCTCCTGATTTGCCTCGCGGTTCTCTGCCTGTTTGTTTCTCCTCTGTGCGGCGTGAACGCCGAGGAAACGCAGGAGGAAGTGAAGGAGCGCCGCGCTCCGGACGTCCACTTTGTCCCCACGCCCCAAATCGTGGTGGACAAGATGCTGGAGATGGCAAAAGTCACGAAGGACGATTTGGTCTATGACCTGGGTTGCGGGGACGCACGGATCGTTGTAACGGCAGCGAAGAAGTACGGCTGCAAAGCCGTCGGTTACGACATTGACCCCCAGCGCGTCAAAGAGTCGCTGGAAAACGTGGAGAAGAACAACGTCGGTCACCTGGTGAAAATCGAAGAAAAGGACATTTTCACCCTCGACCTCAGCAAGGCAAATGTCATCACGCTCTATCTCCTTCCGAGCCTGAACGTGAAGCTGATCCCACAGTTGGAGAAGCTCAAGCCCGGCTCACGGATTGTCTCGCACGACTTCGACATGAAAGGTGTCAAGCCGGACAAGGTCGTCACGATCACCTCCAAAGATGGCGGCGCCGAACACACGGTCTATCTCTGGACGGCGCCCCTCAAGAAGGTGAAGGAAGAAGAAGCCGAGTCCTCTGAATGACACGTTCGGGGGTGGGGCATAGTTGCAAACCACGAAGGCACGGAGACACAAAGACACCCCCTGTCCCAGGTGGTCTCCCGCTTTGTGCCTTGGTGTCTTCGTGGTGCGGGGTCTCAGGCCCCGGGGGGCCGGGCAGGCTTTGTCATGGTCTCCGGATGAACGAAGTTCATTAGAGACTTTGGTCAGTCCTCCGCAAAACTGAGGGGGCTACGTCTTCCCCTTTATCTTTGTTGAATTTGACCGGCTGGGAAGCGATACTATGCGAGCATTTTCGCCGGATTCTTCCGAATCCATGGGGGGCTGTGTGGCTGCTGGCTTCTATGCCCGACGTCGTCCGACTGTCAACGATGAGGGCTTCCGAGGCGAGCGGCCAGGATTTTGAGAGCATCTCGACTCCAAACAATAGGATGAAACTGTGAGATTATCTCTGACTCGGAGAAAAAGCGCGCTGGTAGGTTTGCCGCGTCGCATCCGCAACGTGCGATTGAAGGACTTTCTTCGTCCTTCGCCGACACTGTGGGGTCAGCTCGTGCGGTACGGGTTGGCCGGAGGCACCGCGGCGGGGGTGAACATCCTGGTTTACGCTGTATTGTGGCGGCTGCTTCATTCCCGTTGGCCCGGTCACGATTACCAGGTGGCGAACGTCTTTGGCTTTCTTTGCGGCAACATTGTCAGCTACACCCTGTCCACGCGATGGGTGTTTGAGTATCGCCGCCTCCGCAAGCCCATCCATGAGTTCGGTGTGTATTTCGCCATCGGTCTTGTCGGCCTGGCATGGTCGGCGCTGTTCCTCTGGATGTTGGTGGGCGCTGCCCACCTGCACAGGGACCTGGCGAAAATCATCACCGTGGGCATCGTCTTCGCCTGGCACTTCGGCGCCAGGAAGGTTGCGCTGTTCTCGAAGATTAACGGCGCCCGAGTCCCCTTGCGGCGGCAGTGTTTCTTGGGCACGGATTCCTGACGCCGGACCCGGCTTATCCGTTAAGGTTGGATTTCCTTCCGCTGTCGGACGCCCCTCTCCCGTCCCGTCGAGAAGTCCGGCGGCGATTCTTCAAGGGGCAAAACGCTGCTCACCTCTCACGCGGCTGTGGCAAAAAGACGAGCCCTTCTGTCTCCTGAATCGGGCGACCGGAGAGAAGCTTCCGACAAGTTATCGGGGGCACAGTGGGGGGTTGGAGCGCGTCTAAGGTCTCCGTAGGGGCGCGTTGTTCGCACCACAATACATCATGCGTCCGGGTTTGGAATCCGTTACACTCCGGAGCGCTCGCGCCCTTCGGGGCAATCTTCGGACCGGTGGACGACGGGGACGACTTTCAGATGGTCTGCGCGTCGTTTAGAAAAAGGATTCGACCGCAATGCTCGCAGAGAACGAGGTTGCCGCCTCTTCTCAGCTCCATGATGACCGACTTTGTCACCACCATGTAACATCCCTGGCACGCTCCGTTGATGACGGGAACCACGGGATTCGACCGCACGTTCGACCCTCTCATGCGCTCGTACGTTCGAAGGAGCGGCTCGCTGATCCCGTGAATGAGGTCCTCGCGCTCGTCGGCGAGGAGTCTCTGCTTTTTCGTCATCTTTCGCGAGTTGTCTGAACCGGGCAGCCCAGTTTTGTACATGGTGTCCACGCGTCGGTCGAAACTCTGAAGCTTGCTCAACAGCGACAACTGTTTCTTCATGTAATTCCTCCAAGAAATCGGGCTATCGTGTCGGGCGAACTATCGGGATTCGTTCAATAGAAACTCCTCTTGCATCCCCTCCTTTCGTCTCAGGATTTCCATCACTTCCTCGCCGGAGGCTGCCGCGAGCAATCCTTCGCGGACCTCCGTATCCGTAAGCAATTTGTTGATGGCAGCCATGATTTTCAGGTGAAGATGGTCCTCCGGGGCGCAGAGCATGAAAAACAGATGCGTCAGCTCTCCATCCAGCGACCCAAAATCAATCCCTTCCCTCGAACACCCGAAAACCACCGCTGGCGTGCGCGTGAATTGGCGGCCGTTCCTGCGCGGGTGGGGCATTGCGACGCCCCTCTGGATCGCTGTCGTGCACAGCCTTTCACGATTGAGAATCTCCCGCAGGAAAATGTCGCGGTCACGAATGCCATGAGCTTCCACCATCAGGTCGGCAAGCTCCTCGAGAACCTCGTCTTTTCTATGTCCGGCGAGGTCAATCTTGATGCCTTCAGGCCTGAGAAGACCGGAAACCGGAACGTGCACCGAGTTTCCATCCGGGACGGCTTTTGTGGCAGAGGAGGACATCTGATTCTCCAGCCATGCGTCAATCAGGTTCTTCCGGAATCGCCATTGGCTGGCGATCTTGACCGTCGGGATAAGTCCCTGATGAGCGAGCTTGTAGATGCTTCGCTCGTTCATCTTGAGGTACCTGGCGACCTCGCGGATTGTCAGAATCTCGTCTTCCTGATACATGCGTTATGCCCTGGCAATAAGCTGGCAAACCATTTCATCGAAAAACATCATAATACAACATATTACATCATATTCGCCGTGTCAAGCCCTATTCTCATCTCTTCGAGAGGTCGCCTCCGCAGACAATCCGCCACGGACGCGCCCGGCTCATGCCGACTCTTCCCGCCGTGTCCGTGCGCCTATCCGCGCAAAGGGAAACCCCGGTTGCCAGTGAGGCCACCGGGGTTTCAAGCACTTTGACTTGGCGGTTCAGAAGCTGACGAGAATCTCGCCTCGGATCTCAAGGGCGTCATCGTCGTCCGCGCCGTAGGCGTCTCCCGGCATGAAGTACGCCAGGAGCACCTGCGCTTTCACGCCATCCGTGTAATGGAATGTGGCGCTGACGTCCACCTCGTCGCCGAGGTTGTCGTCAAGCCCTGTCGTTGATTTCATGATTCCGGGATCCGTCAACAAGGGGTTTCCCACAATACCTGCAACCTCCTCATCTTGCATGTAGTGATAATAGTCAATTCCAAAGGTCCAATAGTCGTTCGGCTGCACGCTGGCTCCCGCATTGAAAATGTGAACGTTGGACATCGTTGGCGAAAGGGCGTGCCCGAAGTACCGGTACTGTCCCAGCGGCTGGAAGCCCTCGAAGTCTTCCATGGACGGCTCATCCCCGGAGGCGAAGGTGTATGCGACCTTCAGTTTCGGGGACCAAGCCGACTCGAAGCTCACGCTCCCCCCGACGTCGAAAGCAATGGCGTCGAGGTCCTGGTCGCCCACGTCTCCTGTTTCGTATGCGACCTCTCCCCAGACCGACCAGATGTCTGTGGTGTAGTCGCCCCGGACCCCAAAGATCAGCGGCTCCCGGCCGAGGGCGGTCTCATCCTCCGCGTAAATCACGTAGCCGCCCAGGCTCAGGGGGAGTATGTTCTCGTCATGCCAGTTGAGGTCGGCTAAGTACAAGTTCCAGTTCGAATCCGGAACCATCATTCCCCCCCGCAGCCCCTCGATGGTCTGAGCCTCATCCAGGCGCGCCGCAGCAAGGCTGATTGTCCAGGTGGGGAATTCTCCGGTGACCAGAAGGGCGTCGTAACTGATCTCTTTCTCATTGTCGCTGATCAGAAAACCCCTGCCAAAATTCATGTGCTGACGGCCAGCCTTCACCGACCAGTCGGTGTTGCGGATGTCCTGAAGGCTCAGATACCCTTCCGGAATATCTCCGGTTCCCTCGGCTGAGCCAGAGCTGAAGCCCTCATTCTGGCTTCCCCACAGACCCGTCGCCTCTCCCGTGATGACCACCGAAACGCCGTCGGTCATCTGCGCCTCGTGCCGCAACCGAACCCTCTGTTCGATCCGCCCGAAGTTGTCGTCCACCGAGTCGCTCAGGTCCTGGATGTTTTCCTGGTAGTATGCTCGTGTCCGGAGTTCCCCGGAGATGAGCATTGTGACCAATTCTGACGAGGCATTCACACAAGTCGTTGCCACGAGACCAAAGATGGCGAGCCGTAACAACTTAGACATGTTCCTCCTCCACGGATTCCTTCGGATTATGTAGAAAACCAGAAAATCTCTGATATATTCTCTCAGTCAATCTATCTCAACATCACGCTGGCTGCCTTGTCGCCCTAACTTTCCTCCCCCCTTCCCGGGCATGTTTTAGGCAACCTGTGATGAATGTCTTGGGAGGCGCGGTACACGGGCCTTGATGAGTACACTTATAGGAGGGAGTTCGCGCGGGGTGCATGCTCGGTGCGAGAACCACCCCCCCTGACCCGGCGGCAACCCCACTGTATTTCACGTAACGGTACCATTAAGGGTTCGTTTTGTCAACTTTTTTTTCAGGCTGTTTCTCTCTGGCCTCCTGTTCCTTCTGTCTCAAGAAATCCATCCTCTCCTGGGCTTGACGTTGCCATGGCACCGCCGCCGCCCTTTCTACGGCGGTAGAGGACGTCTCTGCCAGTTGCCGATAGTACGTGCGTGCGAGCTCGTACTGCTCCAACGCCCGTTGTAAGGTTTCCTCCGAATCCCCCTTCAGCTCGTGACATCTGCCTACGTTCAGCTTTGCTTGCAGCTTCACGCCGGGGCTCGCTTCCGCCTTTCGGTAGTACTCGATCGCTTCGTCGTATTTGGTCTCCGCCTCGAAGGTGGCTCCCACCAAGTTCAGCACCGAGCCTTTCAGACGGCTTTCCGGCTCCTGTTCCAGAAATCTCAGGTAGGCCCTCCTGGCATCCAAATACTTCCCGGCCTTGTACAAGAGGTTGCCGGCCTCGATTAACGATACGGAGCCGTAAAAGGAGCCCGGATACTCTCGGGATACCTCGCGGTATTCTTTCGCCGTGTCCGCGCTGAGATAAGCCGCGAAGGCTTTCGCATTGCTTCTCGCCCGGGACACCTGGATAATCCCAATGACAAGGACCACCGCCAGGACGAAGCACACCCCAGCGATGATCCGCAACTTGTTCCGCGACAAAAACGTCACGTACTTGAAAAGAGGATGGCTTCCTGTTTCTTCTGGAACGTTCCGTTTTTCCGCCAATGTTCTGCCTCTCTTTGCTGTTCCTTCTGGCGACAGTTCTCTTCAGCGCATTGCCCTGCTAACAATCGTCTTCGCGTTGGCTCGCAGCGTTTCGGCCTCGGGTCGCGTCAATCCGGCGCCGAGGGCCGCCTGCCACCATGAGTTCGGGGAAAACAGGTCCCCGACATCGTGCGCGTCTGTGTCGAGAACCAGCGGCGCCCCGGTTTGAAAAGCCATTTTAGCAACGTGTCCGTTGGCGAGGCAATGTCCTTTGCGAGCGCTCAGCTCCAGGCAAATGCCGCGCTCCCTCGCAAGGTTTGCCTCTTCCTCCGAGATCAGCCCCGGATGCGCGAGAATATCAATCCTTGACGTCAGAGCCGCCTTATTTGTTCCCTTCGCCACCGGCTCCGCGACCGTCTCCCCATGCACCAGCACAACCCTTGCCCCCCACTCCCTCACCCGTTCAACGAGTTCGGCGATCTGAGGCGGTGGGACGTGCGTGATTTCGGCCCCGGGCACAAGCCTCAACTTCACTACATCCGCCAGAGCGGCACACACCTCCACAGTTCTTTGAACCACATCCTTCGCGTTTGAGGCGTCCACATGGTCGGTGATCGCCAGCGCCTCATACCCCGCCTCCTCTGCCCGCCGGACGAGTTCTGAAGGAATCAAGGTCCCATCGCTGTGGAAGGTATGGGTATGCAAGTCTATCATCTGAGTGCGCGTTTCGCTCCATTACGAAGCGAAGGCTCCGGAAGTCCCAAAGCCTTCAGAAATCGCATTACCCTATACCATTGCCCCACTATGTGCAAGGAAAAACGTGACATTTACATAAGGGTCAGTTTCGGGGGGTATTCACCGCAGCTCCTGGCCGGCCAGAGGAGGCGCGCCAGAAAGGTCGCCAACGGGACGTTGCGTCTGCTGGATTATCGCGCTCCACAGACGGACACCAGCGATGGCGCGGCGTTGCCGCCGTCCATTCCCGCCCATACCGGAGACATTATGTTGTTCGGACAAGGTGCTGCGATGACGGTCTAACCGGATTTCTTGGCTGCGCCGCTCCGCAGTGCCGCGTCGCCTCTCGGGAACGGTGTCTGGCTGACGGCTCCGCGGATGACGGCTTTCAGTTCCTCGGTACCGAAGGGCTCCACGAGATAAAACGCAATCCCCTCTGCACGGGCCTTGTCCTGGAGCTTAAAGGAGGGCTCAGAGGAGACGACGATGATGGAGAGGTCCTCGCGGATTCTCCGGATCGCCGGGATCAGATTGTGGGAATGCTCAGCGAAAACCTCCAGTCCGAGAATCAGCATCTCGGTCTCGCCGGCGCGAATCCTCTCGAGAATCTCGTTGGTATCACCGACGATTTCCACGGCTGTCCCTTCTCTGCGCGCGATGAACTGCAATGTCGGGGTGTGCTCCCAGGCGCCGGCGACGAGAATCTTCGCGGGGAGGGGTACGGCGGCGGGCTCCGCGGGCTTGGCCTCGGGAACCTCCTCGGTCGCAACGGCACGCTCTTCCGTCACGCGAATCGCGTCCTGAACTTTCAGCCGGAGCTCATCGGGGGTGAAAGGCTTCAGGAGGTAATCCCTCGCTCCGAGCCTCATAGACTCCATCGCTGAGTCCGCGGTGGGATAGGCGGTAATCATCACCACAGCCGTCTGGGGCCTGTGTTCGCGAATTCCATGCAGAACCTCCAGGCCGGATTTCCGAGGCATTCGCAGGTCCAGCAGGACGGCGTCGAAATGTCCGCTTTTAGCTCGATCCAGCCCTTCTTCGCCATCGGTGGAGGTGGTCACTTGGTAACCCTCCTCAGCGAGGACCTTCTTGCAGCTCTCACACACGACTCTTTCATCGTCAATAACCAGAATCCTTGCGTTGCTCTTCATCAAAACTCCTTTGCTACGGAATGAACTTGTCGCCATGCCTGCCCGCGTTCGCGCACGAGCGTCGGAGGCGGCCCAGTCGAATGTGCGCGCTTCCACACCGCACGCGTCCGAGCGGCCAGGGAACTTCTTGCGATGTTCACGCGGTGTCTGAATCGGTCAAGACAAACCCTCCCCGACAATGACGTGAGCGGCATGCTGAGCCTGTTCGGCCGAGGGAGGCTGGCCGGGCAGGAACACGACTCTCACGTCAGGGGCGATTTCTCGGGCGCGCAGCCACTCGAGTACCTGCGGGTACGCCACGCGGCCGAGGGTTCTGCGTTCCTCTTTGGTGGCATACCTCTCGAAGTCCGTGGCACTGTAACTTACGACTCCGGGGGTTCCTGGGTCCTCGAAGGGGGCCATGAGGACGACCCGCTGGTCTTGCTCGAGGTATTTCGGAAACTCTTTAGCGCTCATCGCCCCGCGTCCGAGCTCGATGCGCACTGCCGCGGACCGTGCGTTCAGTTCAGCAAGTATCTCGCGGCAAAGTGGGGAGTCTTCTGTGACTTCTTCACAGAGAGAGACGAAGCTGACTTTTGTGCCGCTTCGCGCGAGGGTGCGCAGAGACCGAACCGTGAGGGCCTTTCTGGGGAAGACACCCGATTCCTCCGCACGGAGGGCTTCGGCTTTGCGGACGGCGTCGCGGACGGCGGACCGCACCTCTTCGCCATCAAGGGGCTCCATGAGGTAGAAGAAGATGCCGACCTCTCGGAGTTTCTGCGCCAGTTCGATGGAGGGGTCCGCGGAGGCAACAATCACCGGAACGCGGCAGCCGAGTTGGCGAATCTGAGCAATCAATTCGTAGGCTTTCGCCCCCAGAACGTCCACGCCAAGGATAAGCACGTCCGCTTGGCCGGCTTTCAGTCTCCCGAAAAGCTCGCCACGATTGTCAACCGTGGTGACTTGATACGCCTCGGAAAAGAGGCTTTGACAGATTGCTACCATCTGGTCCGAGTTGCTCCCGGCGAGGAGAATGCGTGGCTGGGCGACTTCGGCAAGGGCGCCGCCCGCGACTTTTTCCTCAGCTTCCGCGTGGGAGGCGCGCATCGCGGCCTTGACCACTCGGTGCACCCTATCGGTCAACTCCTTGGGAGTAAAGGGCTTCGGGAGGTAGTCGGAGGCGCCCAACTGCATCGCCTCTACAGCGGACGAAATGGAGGAGTAACCCGTGATGATGATGATTCGAACCTGTGGCCGAACGTTCTTGACGGCGCGCACGACATCCATACCGCTGATCCCCGACATCCGAAGGTCAACGAGAGCAGCGTCAAAGTCTTCCTGCGATACCCGCTCGATTCCCTCCTGACCGTTCATGGCCACGGAGACGTCATATCCTTCTTGCTCCAGGACCCTGCGACAACTGTTGCAGACGACCCTCTCATCATCTATCACGAGCACTTTTTTTGCGTACGCCACTATTGTTGTCTCCTCCTTCTCAGTAAAACGGTTCATCCAGGCGATGTTGTCTCTAACCACGCAACCGTTGGCGAGGGGAGTATGCACAACAATCTTGCCAAGGCTCGCCACTGGTGAAGAGGAGGGATGGCGCCCAGGTTGCAATCTGCTCAGAATCAAAGGATTATGGGCCGAAGAAAGTGAAGGACAGGACGTTCCCTGGGCGAGAAGCTCACTCGCAGGTGTATAGCGTGAATATACGCCGGAACTCCACTACCCGAAGCGCCGCGATGGCGAAACGGGGGTGTGAACGCACCTGTTTTCATGGGAAAACTGGGAAAACAAACGGCGCCGACTCCTGTAGAGAGTAGGCGGCCGGGGGCGTATGAGCCTATATACACGTATATACAGTGCCGAATTGGCTACGAGGAGGGGCGGTGAATCCCGTGTTTTCTCATAAGAGCGTGGAAATTCGGTCGCTGGATGCCGGTTTCCTGGGCGGCTTTGGTGATATTCCAGTCGTTTCGCTCGATAGCGTCAAGAACAAAAGCCCTCTCGAGATCGTCAACGGCGGCATCTCGAAGGCGCCTTTTGACTTCCTTAAGCTCTTCGTTGGTGCGCGGTACGGGGATATGGCCAGGGCAGGCAGTAACGTTTCGCATCCGCTCCGGCAGGTCATCCGGCTGGATCATCTGGCCTTCGGCGGTGATGACGAGTCTCTCGACGGTGTTCTTCAGTTCCCGGACATTTCCCGGCCAGGAAGCGTTGACAAGGAGGTTCATCGCTTCCGGGGCGAAGCCCCTGATCTTTTTTCCGGTTTCTTCGCACTTCTGTCTGAGGAAATGCCACGCGAGAGTCGGAATGTCCTCTTTTCTTTCCCGCAGGGGGGGCAAGGTGATTGGGAAGACGTTGATGCGGTAAAAAAGGTCCTCGCGGAAGGTCCCTTCGCCGCTCATCTCTTCGAGGTTTCGATTCGTGGCGGCGACGAGACGCACGTCAGCCTTTTTCAGTTCTGTCCCGCCGACTGGCTTAAACTCGCCCTGCTCGAGAACTCGCAGGAGCTTCCCCTGGGTCTCAGGGCTAATGTTGCCGATCTCGTCAAGGAAAAGCGTTCCCCCATCGGCAAGTTCAAAAAGCCCCGGCTTGGTGGTTGTGGCCCCAGTGAAGGAACCTTTGACGTGGCCGAACAGCTCGCTCTCTAAGAGCGTCGGGGCCAGCGCGCTGCAATCGGCTGGGAGGAACTGCTTGTGCTTTCGCAAAGAATTGAAATGTACCGCCCTTGCCAGAAGTTCTTTGCCGGTTCCACTTTCACCATAGATCAAGACGGTAGTATTCGTAGGGGCGACTTTCCGGACGAGCGTGTAAACCTCCTGCATGGCTTTGCTCTGGCCGACAATGTTCTCAAACCCGAACTTCTTGTCAAGTTTTTCCTTCAGACCGCGGTTTTCCTCAACGAGCCTTCTCTTGTCCATGGCCTTGTTGACGACGACGGACAGTTCATCGGGAGTGAAAGGTTTGGGGAGATAGTCAGTCGCCCCAACTTTCATGGCTTTCACCACGCTGGACACGGCCGAGTAGCCGGTGATGACAATGACCTCGACGTCGGGCTGCTTTTCTTTGATCCGCTGGAGAACCTGCATGCCGTCCACGTCGGGCATCTTCAGGTCAACGATGACAACATCGAACTCCCCGGAGGAGCCTTTCTCGATTCCCTCGCGGCCGCTCTCGGTGGTGGTGAGGGCGTATCCCTCCGGGGCGAGGACTCTCACGCAACTCCGGCAGATGACAGGTTCGTCGTCCACGACCAGGATTTTTCCGATGGGTTTACTCGGCGAGATTTCTGGTGAACGGCTCATTTACTCACACTCCGTGGCAATCGAACGGTGAACGTTGTCCCCTTTCCCACTTCGCTCTCCACATCAATGGTCCCTTCATGGCGTTGAATGATGCCGTAGGTAACCGCCAGGCCGAGTCCGGTACCAACTCCGGCCTCTTTTGTCGTGAAGAATGGGTCGAAAATCTTACTGAGGTTCTCTTCGGGAATGCCCGTGCCAGTGTCAGTCACTTCGGCCCGCACGTAGTTCGGGTCGGAGTCGGGACCCGTCCGGATGGTAATGGAGCCTCCGTCTGGCATAGCCTCAGCGGCGTTCAGGGCGAGATTCGTGAAAACCTGCTGCATTTCGTTGGCGTCCATCGGGACAGCCGGGAGGTTCCCGTCCAGCTCCGTGCGGATCTGGATGTTCTGAAATGAGACCTGGTTCTGGATGAGGGAAATGGTGTCGCGGATGACCTTGTTGAGGTCCGAAGGCTTGCGTTCGGACTTGGTCTCCCGCGCGAAGTCAAGGAGTTCCTTGACGATTTTCCGGCAACGGGTGGTTTCCCGAACGATGACCTCCAGGTCCTCGTAGTCCGGTGTGTCGGGCGGGGTTTTCCGCAAGAGGAGGTGGCTGAACGTCAGCACGCCGGTCAGAGGATTGTTAATCTCGTGGGCGACGCCCGCGGCGAGGCGACCGAGAGAAGCTAACTTCTCGGACTGGCTGAGTCTGCGATGCATGTACTCGCGAAGCTGTCGGTCTCTTTCGTCGAGCGATTCGGCCATCATGTTGAAGGTCTCGCACAGTTCCCCGATTTCGTCGGACCCGTGCACCGTAACCTTGTGCGAAAGGTCTCCTTTCGCCAGCGCATGGGATGCATCAACCAGCCGCTTTATCGGACGAAGAATCCCGGAGGATAGAACGTATGAGACTCCCAATGCGCCCGTCATCCCCGCTAAAGCAATCGCGAGAAAAATGAAGAGCGTCTGCTTCTTCAGGTCCACAAATTCCTGCTCCAGAAGCCCGACGTACAGGATTCCAATTACGTTATTGTCAATGTCGCGAATCGGCTCGTAGGCGGTGATGTACCAGTCTTTCACTACGAATGCCCTGTCTATCCACGGCCTCCCCTCACCAAGCACCCGCTCGTTCACCTCCTGCGAAAGTCGTGTTCCAATGGCCCTGTTGTCATCTTCGTCTAACACATTTGTCGAAATCCGCAGGTCTCCCTGGAAAATCGTCGCCGTCCCCATGTCTTTCCCCTTGTACTTCTCGCCCCGATAGACAATGCTCTTGACCCTATCCACGATGGCTTCCCCGGAGGCCTTGACAACCTCCGGCTCAAAATCTCTGTTGAGCAAATGTCCACCGTAAAGTACCCCGAGCAGCTCACCGCTCTCACGGACAAGCGGCGCCGCACACTTTATCATCATCCCCGACGTCTCTTCCTTCTTCACAGTGGGCTCCGCATGGGGGGTGTATCGGATCTGGATTCTTGCGCGTTCCGCAAGCTCCTCCGATTCCTTCAGAAGCTGCTCCCGGGACATGATCTGCGTCCCGCACACAACCTCTCCCGTACTCAGCACCTTCCCAACCATCTGGTCGCCCGCTTGCGAATCCCCGACGGATTTCGGATTCCTCGCCCTCGCCACGACAACCCCTTTCTCGTCAGTGAAGGTGAGAATGTCCAGCCCCTCCATCTCCCTGACTCTCTCCAGTTCCGACGTTAACTTCCCCCAGTCCTTCGCCACAGCGGCGTCCCGAAGGTAGTATCGCGTGGAGGCGTGCCGCACGGCGCTCTGCACGTCGTGCACCCGCTGCTTGTAAACCTCCCAGGCCGAATTGATGTCCATCCGAACCTTGTTCTGCGCCTGGCTGACGATGCGCTCGCCGATCAGCCAGACGCCTACGACCGCCGCTACGATTCCTGTGATGAGCACCACCACTAAGAAATGGAGTATCAAACGCGTCCTAAAGAACATGGGCAGCCTCTCTGCTTTGTGGTCACGAAACCCCTCTGCACTGATTCGGGGTGTGTACTTCATTTATACTTCGCCTTTTGCCCGGCGTCAAGAAGAAGGAAATCCCGGGGTGCGGCTACGTGATGGTGGCAAGAGACAATGCGGACGGCGAGCGGTTGGTAGCTTTGCGGGAAGAGCGGATGGAGTGCGACAGCGGCGAGGGGCGCAAGGCATCCCCGCGGGACTTGTACCTGTCAGCGCGGCTTCTGCTTGTCAACCCCTTTCAACCGCATCAGCGCCCATTCTATTAGCCGCCTCGGGGAACCCCTCCCGGGGAGCTGGTGAGCCGCCCAGCACCCCACTCACAATCTCCCCGACTGATCGCTCATCTCTAAACATGCGTGCCAGACCCAATACGTCTTTACCGGACAGTTACCGTTAGGCGCAGAAACAATTTCACGAGTACTCTACATCAGCTCCTCATTTGGGTCTGACGCTTGGCAACCATAAGCAGCAGGGGCAGGGACAGCAACTGAACACCGACCGAGAAGGCGATGAGTGCCGGAAGCGATAGATCATACAGTATTCCCATGAGGGCGCTTCCCAGGAACCAGGCCAAACCATAACCGGTGTTGAAGATCCCATAAGCTGTGCCGCGGCGCTGCCGGGTTGCCATGCCGGCTACGGCTGCCCGCATGATCGACTCCTGGGCGCCCATACCGATGCCCCAGAGCCCCATGCCAAGCAGCGCCCCATAAAAGTCACCCAGAAAGACCAGAGGAGCAAACAGCGCCGACAGGACCGTTGCCAGCAGGAGCACCCGAAATCCCAGACGGTCGAAAAGCCGGCCGAAGACAAGCGCAGAGATCGCATCCGCGCCCATGGCGACGGCATACAAGGTAGGAATCCAGACCTCAGACACGACCCCTGCCCGACCAAAGTGGAACGCAATGAGTGGAAAGTCGGCGAAACCGGCAGCAATCAACGCAACCCCTGCCAAATAGAGCCAGAACAAGCGGCTCATCCCCTGAATGTGCAGCGTAGAGGTCTGCATCTCCAGATCTTGCGGGCGTGGGTAGAGCTGACGCGCGGCGACAAGCACACCCAGGGCCACCAATGCGGGCACGAGAAGTATGGCGAACCCAGTACGGTAACCCCCACCGACGTAGAGCACGGCCGCCACAACGAGCGGCCCCAGCACTGCCCCCACCTGATCGAGCGCCTCGTGCAGGCCGAACCCCCAGCCTCGCCCCATGCTGCCCGTAGCATGGGAGAGCATCGCATCGCGCGCCGGGGTGCGAAGCGCCTTACCTATCCGCTCCAGAATGATCAGAGCGGCAGCCAGTTCCCACCGTCCTGCCAGGGCAAGCAGCGGCACAGCCAGGAGATTGAGGGTGTACCCGGCAATGGTAATCGCCCAGTAGCGTCCGGTGCGGTCGCTGAGGTATCCCGACACGAGGCGAAAAGCATAACCGACCAGTTCCCCCCACCCGGCCACGATCCCGACAGCGGTAGCGCTCGCCCCCAAAATCCCAAGATAGCGGCCGACGGCACTTCGGGCCCCCTCGTATGTCAAATCGGCAAATAGGCTGACGACGCCGAGAAGAACTACGAATTTCAGAGCACTACGCGGATGCCCAAGAGCCGAAGGCGGCCGCAAGGCATCCTCCGGCAGTTTGTGCCTGTCAGCGGGGCTTCTCCTTCTCATCGCAAGTCCTTGCCTTCCCTGTGTCCGCCGTCCTGGATGCTTGTGGCATTCCCTGGTGTTCTGGGGTGCGACGCGCAATCGAGGAGATCTCATCCACATGCTCGATCAACAGTTTCACTTTCGGATCCAGGTAGGCGGCCAAATGAGGCGATACCTCTCCGTATCGGTTGAGCTGCTTGGACTCCAATTGGACAAGAAATTCCCAGAACCAATCGCATTGGGATCCGATGAGCTTTGTTACGCTTGCTTCTTGCTGCTTGAGCCCGAGCTCTTCTCGCATCTCCGCGAGAGTAGCGCACGCGGCGGCAATCTGTGCGAGTATCGCCTGTTTTTGATCTTCATCCAGGTCGTCCCGTTCCTCGTAAAGCGGCCCTTTTGCGGTTCCCCCCCTCGCCCATCGCTCGAAGCGGCAGAGCCTCTCGTCCAGCAGTCCCAGCGTGGTGGAGATAATACGGCGATGATTGTCGCTGACGGCATTGGCCTTTGGTCGTCGCATCGCAGGCCTCTCAATCAAGGAGTTCTGGTGGCATCCGCGCGCTTGTCGCCATTGCGCCTATGCTCACGACGGCGGAGAGAACGGCCTCGGAGACTCCAACCACTAAGACACGAAGACACAAAGGGGTAAGGAGCCGGGGCAGCAGTTTTCTTTCTGTCTTGGTGCCTTTGTGGTGCACCCTCCCTTGGGCCGCGCTCGCTACGTGAAACCTACTTTGGGGCAGAAGGAGCTCCATCGCCGGGGGTATTCCTCAAGCTCTCGCCAACGGGTTGGTGAAAACCGCCGCCTTTCCCAACTCCACCTCGATCTCCAGCAGCCGATTGTACTTGGCGACCCTCTCACTGCGGCAGGCCGAGCCGGTCTTGATCTGTCCGCCGCCCATTGCCACTGCGAAGTCGGCCATGAAGGTGTCCTCGGTCTCGCCGGAGCGATGGGATATGACATAGCCCCAGCCAGCCTTGCGACACATCTCGATGGCCTCGATGGTCTCCGTGACGGTGCCGATCTGGTTAAGCTTGATCAGGACAGCATTGGTGGACCGCTCGGCGATGCCACGGGCGATGAATTTTGTGTTCGTGACATACAGGTCGTCACCGACAATCTGCACCTTATCGCCCAACTCGGCCGTGTGGGCCTTGAAACCGTCCCAGTCGTTCTCGGCCAAGCCGTCCTCGATGGAGACGATGGGATACTTGGCGACCCACTGCTTGTAGAGCTGAGTCATCTCCGCATTGGTCTTCTTACCCTGGCCAGACTTGACGAGGACGTAGGCGCCGTCCTCGAAGAAGGAACTGGCGGCCGGGTCCAGGGCGATGGCCACATCCTTGCCGGGTTGGTAACCGGCGGCCTTGACAGCTTCGACGATCACCTCGCACGCCTCCTCGTTGCTTTTGAGATTGGGAGCAAAACCGCCCTCGTCCCCGACGCTGGTGGTGTACCCTTTCCTAGCGAGGATCCTCTTGAGAGCATGGAATGTCTCGGCCCCATACCGCAAGGCCTCGGCGAAGCTCGGGGCGCCAATGGACATAACCATAAACTCCTGAAGGTCCACGCTGTTGTCGGCGTGTTTGCCGCCGTTGAGGATGTTGAACATCGGCACGGGTAAACGCACTGCCCCGACCCCACCCAGGTAGGAGTACAGGGGGAGGCCTGCCGCCCCCGCGGCTGTCCGCGCCACCGCCATCGAGACGCCCAGGATTGCATTGGCCCCCAGCTTGCCTTTGTTGGGCGTGCCGTCCAGTTCGATCATCAGTCGGTCGATTTCGCCCTGCCGGGATGGGTCCATGCCGATAACCCTGGGCGCAATAATCTCGTTGACATTCCTGACCGCCATCAAGACGCCCTTGGCGCCGTACCGTTTCTTGTCGCCGTCGCGCAGTTCAACCGCCTCGTTTTCGCCCGTCGAGGCGCCGGACGGCACTGACGCGGACGCCGTCAAACCGTTCGTGAGCGTGCAGAATACCCGCACCGTGGGGTTGCCGCGAGAATCCAGAATCTCCATTGCCCGAATGAATTTGACCACTGCTTCCATTTCCTGTTCCTTTCTCTTTTGGGTTCCGGAATGCAGCTTGCTTGCCAAGTCCCATGCGTCGCGGGCACCTCACACCACCGCATCCGCGCCGCGAAGCAATTCCCTGGCGGGTTCTTGAGTCCCGATCCTGCCGATGGCTGCGCCCGTCAGCTTCATCATGCGCCCGTCCTTGCGGCCGTTACCGACGGCGTCATCCCTCTTCGCTCGAGCATTTTTCTCCAGGCATTGCCTGTACAAGCTTGCCCGGCTCCGGCAAGAGATGCCGGGGAAGAAAAGCGAGGCCGGCGATGAGAGTGGGAACGACAGCGCTCGTAATGACCACGGCCACCAGGAAGGAATATTGTTCCTGGGTCACGATGTTATGGGAAAGCCCATAGAGGGCTGATATCGTGCCAAATGTCAGTCCTGTGGACATCATCAAGGTGTAATACCAACGCTCATCGCGTTGGCGGCGGAACAGCCCGATGAATGGATGTAGCCCGAAGATTTTCGATAGCACCTTGCCTCCCACCAATGCCAAGAAAACTGTCGGCGCAGACACCAGCGCCGGCAAAGAAACGAAGGTTCCTGCGCGAATGAAATAGAAGGGGGTGAGAAAACCGAGGGCCAATGTTCGAAGCCGCCGAATCCAGAAGGTATCCCCATTCGAGAATTCGGCAAGTACCATACCGACAAGATAAGCGGGAAGAACCGCTTCGCTACCCGACCAAAGCGCCAGGGCGCCCAAGCCGAAGAGCGATAAGATCAACCATTTCGTCCTGATCGCGGCTGTACGATAGGCATAGATCTGGGTCAGCCAGCGGGTCATAAACGGCAGCATCGCCAAAACAAGAGTGGTCACGGCAATGAATATGAGAGTCTTGTATGTGAATGGCGCAAACAATAAACCCAGCGCGATGACGGTCCCAAGATCATTGATGAAGCAAGCTCCCAGAATGCCTTTGCCGAATTCGGTCTTGTTGAAGCCGGTTTCCAGCATTACCGCGTACACAACCGCCATTGAGGTGGTGGACAGCGCCACTCCACAAAGTAAGCTGGCACGGAGACCCCAACCCAACGCATAATGTGCGATTGCCGTGCAGCCGAGAAAGGGCGCGAAGAAACCGACTAAGCCGACGACGGTGACCTCTTTCAACTTCCTTCGAATCACCTTGGCTTCAAGTTCGGCGCCTGCCAGGAAAGTCAGCAACACGGCACCGGATGACGCCAGGAAACGCAGCCATTCCTGATTGGAACCCAAGTCTTCTGTCCTGCCGAGGCGAGCGGCCACGGCGGCGGTAACTACACCCACGCAGATTTCAACCAGCGCTATGGATATGCGCAGGTGATAGGCGATGATTGCAGAGATGACAGCCAATCCAAGCCAAAGGGAAGCCGTAGTGAAAATCTGTTCCACGATAGAGTCCTCCTTTCCTGAAAGCTGCCGGGCCGTCTCGCAGGCACAAAAAAACCGCTTTGCAGCGGATTCTTGGCGGCATGGTAACGACCCCGCCGCCACAGAAACCTGCGCGGTAGGAGTCATCAGCCCGGCCCGGGCAGTTATCAGGGGGGACTCCATCCCCATCTTGTTTGCATATCATACCGTTTCCTCGATGCCGCTGTCAATAGTCTTAATCGGGAGAAGTTTCCCCATTTTTGGGCCGGAAAAAACACCTTCACACTTGGCATTTTCGGTTTGTACCCCGCTACCAAAAGGTTACGGCGACGCCCTGGCCTTTTCTGGGGAAACTTCTGGACCGAAATCCCGCGGCCAACGCCTCACATCTCGCTGGTCGTGAATCCCTAACGAGGCGACACCCCCCGCGGATATGGAACCCCAGCCCGCCCGCCAGGCTCAGGTTCCTTGCGAAGGGGTTTCCTATATGGTAAAGACGGTTTTCGGCGGGGCGGCTCCGCGCCTCGATTCCCCAGCTCCGCAGGCGCTGAGATGTTTTTCTGATTGCATTCCGAGGAGGCGACACCCATGAAGAAAACGATGAAAAGGCGCGGCGATGAAATCAGTCGAAGAAAGTTCCTTCAGGCAGCGGCCACTGCGGCGGCCCTCAGCCGCTTTGGCGAATCTCCGAGCGCTGTCCCCGTTCTCTCACGGGGAACCCCCCCATTAGACAAAAGGAAAAAGAAGATGAATGTCATCGTCATTATCGCCGACAGCATGAGAGCCGACCACGTCGGATGTTACGGGAGTAAGGTCAAGACGCCGAACCTCGATCGCCTCGCCCGGGAAGGGGTCGTCTTCGAGCAGGCCTACAGCGAGAATCTCCCGACGATGCCGTGCCGAACCGCGTGGTGGACGGGGCAATACCTTTTCACGCAGCGAGGCTGGCAGCAGATGGAGGATAGCGATTATCTCCTCGCCGAGATTCTCTGGGACGAGGGCGTCGCTTCCGCGTTCATCACGGACACCTACCACATGCACAAGCCCGTTTACAACTGCGGGCGGGGTTTTGACACGGTCGTTTTCGTTCGCGGGCAGGAGTATGACCCGTGGATTGTGGACGAGTCGGTCAAGGTTGACCTGACAAGGCATCATCGGCTGCGAGGCGATGCCTCGGATGACAACTGGAGGTCCCGCTTCGAGCAGTATCTCCGCAACACGTCCGGGTTCAAGACGGAAGAAGACTACTTCGTCGCCCGAACGGTAAAGGAGGCAATTCGCTGGCTGGAGCACGTCACGAAATCCCGCAAGGACGGCTTGTTTCTCTGGCTGGACTGCTTCGACCCGCACGAGCCGTGGGACCCGCCCTCTCCGTACCGCAAGATGTACGACCCGGATTATCGCGGACTGGAGATGATTGATCCGGTGCCGGGAATGGTCGAAGGGTACATGTCCGCGCGAGAAGTCGAGCACACGAAATCCCTTTACGCGGGCGAGGTCACCTTCGTGGACAAATGGATCGGCATTCTGCTCGACCGCATCCGCGACCTCGGCCTCTACGATAACAGCCTTATCGTGTTCATGAGCGACCACGGGGAACCTTTCGGCGAGCACGGGTACATCCGAAAGGCGTTCCCGCGGAATTACGAGGAACTCGCTCACATTCCCTGGATCATGCGCTTCCCGGACAGGCTCGGCGCCGGCAAACGCATCTCGTCGTTCATCCAGCCGCCGGACCTGACGCCAACGATCCTTGATTTCTTAGGCATCACGAAGAAGTTGTCCCTTCAGTTCTTGGCGCCCGTCGGGCTGACGTTTCCTCAGGATATGGTGACAAGGAGGCGAGAAGTGAAGCTAACGGGAAGAAGCCTCCTGCCGTTGGTGAGAGGGGAGGTCGAGGAAGTCCGCGATTTCGCCGTGACCGCTCATTTCAAAAGGCAGTGGGGTCTGCGAACGAAGGACTGGACGTACCTCTACCATCCGGGGAAAGACCGACCGAATGAACTGTATGGCCGAAGGAACGATCTTGCCGAGCAAAACAACATCATCAAAGACCAAACCGAAGTAGTCAACGAGCTTGAGGGGAAACTGGTCAAGCTCGCCGAGGAAATGACGAGGGCGTACGAGGGCATGCAGACAAGATAACGCGCGAGCGCAGAGAGTCCTCGGGGAGATCACCACAACGAGGGTATCCCTGATTTGAACAACAGACGATCGGATGCTCTCGGGGGTAATATGGGAACCGAGGCGGCAAAAGGTACGACCGACAACAGGAAACTGCGGTAGCCGATTGGCGGATGCCCTTTCACGCCAGGCTCTATGCGATGATGGCAGCGAGTTTCTCCAACGTCGCCTTCTCGCACTGATAGCATTTCAGGATCGTCCTTTGTAAATCGGATAGCAATTCGGTAGGGGCTTTTTCTTGCAGCTCCGCTGCCGCCTGCTTCATAAATTCATCCAGGCGGAGATTAATCTGCTGCATCTTTTCGAAGGCCTCCGGTTCCTGCCTCTCGAATATCTCGTTTTTCCTCACGGATAACTCCCTGATCGCCTTCAGAGTGGGCGATGAATCCGGCAGGGCGGCGGCTGCGACCTCGCTCCAGAGTCTAGCCGATTCCCTAAACATATCGGAGACATCATTCAAGACGGGTTGGTTCAAAAGAGAGGCGGCCTCGGCGAGGAAGCGGGCATACATGATGCGAAAGCCGCTTCCGCCGGTACCCGAGATCTCGATGTACAAGAAGACATTGAACAGACATCCGAGCAAATGCATTCCCCTGAACTGCCGGGGCCATGTTGGGACCAGGTCTGACCATTTCTGGAGACCCGCCAGGCCGATGTTCTTTATCGGCGGCGTCAGCATGCGGTCGCAGCATTCACGAATGCTCTCGCGAATCCCGTTCGTGAGGTCTCCTATCCGTTCGGGATATTTGATTTTGAGCAGCTTATTCTTGGGGGGAAAGGGTGCGAACTTGGAAGTCCGGGCCCTGTTCAGATCGTCAAGACTAGCTGTGAACGGCTTCTGTGCCCGGTCCGCAAGGTAAGCGGTTCCTTTCTTTTCATCCACACCAAAAACGACGACAGTATGCCCACCAAAGTGCGCCATTTCCGGCAATGCCATGTAAGGAAGGTACGCCATATCAACAAACACCAAGACCGGTTCGCCATTGCGGATCATCTCTTTCAGCTCTTCATACCCCCTTTTGTCGCTCCCTGTTTCAACCAAAGTGGCGGAGGCGCCGATTCTCTCGCAGGTGTTCACGAGGGGATCCGTACCCTTTCCGTAGCGTGTCCCAATAAAGGGAGCCGGCATGAACTTCATGTACCAATAGATGAAGCCGATCCCTCCGCCCAACCCGAAAAGCATTTCTTCCGAAAGATTCAATCCATGGTAATCCAGCACATTTTTCAGAGCAGTAGTCCAGCAATGTTTGCCGCCCGAAGGTTTGAAGTCAGCGATGACTATCGTTTCCGGTTTGGCGTTCCGTGATTCGCGTACGTCCATGCTCGAGACTCCTTTCTGTTTCTAGTGTTTTGCAGCTCCACAACCAGTATGTCCACAAAGTCCAATTCGTGCTTTATGAGGTGCATGGAGTGTTTGAACAGTGCTTTGATGTTAAGCGGTAGAGCTTCTCCGCCCAGGGTCTCGAAGCGGGCGTTGACGTGCTCTGCGACCCCGCAAAGGAACCGCTTTCTTCTCCGCAACGCGCTTGCAGTCTCTCGACGCGATAAGAGAGGAATGGCCGCAAGCGCCAGGTCGAATCGAAGGTCTCTCTCCCGGGTGGACGACAAAGCGTGCTCTATCTCTTTCTTCAAAGCGGCTTGCCCCCTTTTTGTGAGCCAAAACTTCGTTGGCAGTGGCCCCTTCCCTCGTTTCGCCACGTCGAGACAGGAAGTTACCAGACGCTTCTTTCTCAGTTTCTCGAGGCCGGTGTAAATGGACGTTGTGCCAATGCCCGCCCATATCCGGTACTGCCGCTCCTCGACCACCTTGTTGATTTTGTATCCGGAGATTTGCCCGGCCTGGCATATGATTTGAAGGAGCATAAACTCCACATTCGAGATCCGTTTGGGCTCAGCTTGTCCAGGTTTATATAACATGGGCGTAATATACCTGTCCAGTACTATTCTGTCAAGAAAAATATTGCCCCTGTTGTTTTTTTTCTGCTGATGGCCAGAATTAGGCGAAAAGCGGCTTCCCTGAATCGCAAAGGCACTGTTCTTTGGGGAGAAGGACAAGGCCAGCAGCGTCGAAACTGCACACGCCTCGGGAATGCCACTTGAACTCAGCGGGACCTTCTTGTTGACGAGGTCGTACGTAATCCCTTCAGTCAGATTGGGTGTGGAAGAAACAAATCCAGCGGTGGCACACGGTCACTTATCCAGAAACGGCTGGAGTTCGGCGCAACTGGAGAAGGATTGCTTGGGGTTGTCGCCGTGGGCGGGTTTGCCGAGGATGCGGATGCCGCAGGCTTCGACCGTCGGGAATTTGACGGAGAACTCCTGCCCGTCGCGGAGTCCGGCCGAGTCGGTTGCGGTGGTCGCCGGATAGGAGTTCAGCTCGGCAATCGTCTCCCATTCGCCCTCCGGCTTGCGGAGAATCTGAATCTTCGGTTTGCCGCTTGATGCGTCGAACCACCCGCCGTCGTGGAAGGTTCGTCCGTGCGCGTACACGACGCGGTTGACCTTGACTGGCTTTTTCAAAGTGACGGCGAACCAGTCCTCATCTGCGGGCTTGCCATCAAATGTGACACGGAAACTTGACGCATCGCCGTCGGCAATCATCCCTTCGACATTCCCTTCTCGCGAGTAGCTTTCCTTGCCGAAAGAGAAAGGCGAGAAGTCGGCGGCGGACAAGGAGCTCTTGTCTCGCAGCCATATTCTGAACTGCGACCCGTCTGCCCCAGCATCGGCGAAGGTCATCAGGTAAAGGCTGGTTGGTTTCAATTCCCGTTTCTCCGCCAGCGGGGTCATGACCAGTGCAGGGACGCTGAAGACCGTTGTTCCATCGCGTTTCTCCGCGCGGATGCCTGATCCCGTGCGCTGATACTCCACCGCCACGCGGTTCAGCGATTCGATGTCCGGATTCAAGGCGGTGTCTGCGGCCAGAACAAAGGGGCCGTACCGCATCGCCACGAGACCTTTGTCGCCGTGCTCACCCGCAATCATCTCGGGGCTCATGTCCATATCGAGAATGACCGTCTTGCCCTCATCCCATGTTCCGGCAATGCGAGCGTATTCGCCCGGCTTGGGGAACCCAAACTCCAGACCCTTGCTGCCGGAAATCCTCGCGGCTCGGCACCAATTCGGGATGCGGAGATAAAGGGTGAACTTCGCTGCCTTCTCCGCGGAAATTCTTAGAGTCACTTTCCCATCGAACGGGTAATCCGTCTCCTGAAGAATCTCGACCTTTGCGCCGCTCGGTATGTTAAGCGAGACGCCGCTGTGTCCGTAGAGGTTCACGGCGATTCCATCGTCCCTGATGCCGTAGGCAAGAGCCGGAATCAGCGCGACGCCTCGGGGGCCGCTCGATGTGCAGCAGCAAATGTCGGCGGTGTAAGGCTTCTTCCCTTCGAGTGGGGTGAAATAGCAGAAGGACTCGCCGGTGGGTTTCTGGGCCCCGAGGAGGTGGTTGTAGATAATCTGCTCGACGACATCCGCATATTTCGATTCGCCGGTCAAGCGGAGTAACTCCAGGGTAAGCTGCTGATAGGTGACGGTGGCGCACGTCTCGGAGACGGCGCCGGTCCTGGGCAGGTAATGTTCCTTCTGAAAATGCTCCCCGAGGCTCGTCCCGCCGGTGATGTACATGCGGTTGGCGACGATGTCCTGCCAAGCGATTTCCGCGGCGCGCAGGTATTTCTCATTTCCGGTGCAGCGATACAGCTCGCAAAGCCCGACCAGGTTCGACATCATCTCGTACGCCTTGCCGTTGGCAGTCTCGTGGACGGAACGTTTCTCAAGCAGTGATGAGATGATTTTCGGTCCATTCGGCTGGTCGTAGGCCTTCACTAAATACTCGCAGAAGTCGAGGTACTTCTTATCGCTCGTCGCGTTGTAAAGATACATCATGGGCTCCATGACGCTGGTCGCCGCCATCCCGACGTGTGTGCCGGACGCGATGATGTCTCGCTTGCCGGGGCCGAATGTCGCTATGAGAAGGTCGCCGATGCCCTGCGCACCTTTCAAAGCACCCTTGTCGCCGGTGAATTCGTAATAACTCATCAGTCCGATGAGGCAATACTTGTGCACCCAGACGTCCCAGCTCGTCCAGCGCTCGTCCTTCGTATAGGTGCCGAGGTAGCCGTCCGGCTCTTGCGTGGCGAGGAGGGCTTTCACGACCCGATCCATTTTCTTACGCAACTCCGCGTCCCCCGTATATGACCGGGCGAGACAGGAAGCGTGCAGCCACTTCCCGACGTGCTCGCCGATCCAGGGATGGCTTCCGGGTCGGCGCTGAAATCCTCCGAGAAGCACATCCTCTGGTCGCTTTAGCAGCCAGTTCTTCTCGTTGTTGATCATCCGCTCGTGGAGGAAGCCGCTCATCTTCACCTGTGACGGCAGAAGCGGTTTCTGCTTGTCATTGACGATTATGGCGCCGTGTGCAACGTTGCCCATACCGATTACTCCGACGAGTCCTGTGAGCAACAAGAATCTGAAGTTGTCCATTCTCGGCCTCATCTTTCGTTGTTGGCGTTCCCCCGTTATTTCCCGGCCGCAGTATCTCGCCTGACCTTTGTCCGGTCCTCGACGATGGGATACGCATCACACACCAATCCCTCAACGTGCCTTTACTTCGGCGGAGGGGCCTCTGGCGGGGCTTCCTCTTTGTAGCCCTCGGGGATGGCAAAAACCGACGGGTCTATCTTCTCGTAGGAGACTTCCTTCGCCCTGGAGCGAACAATCTGCTTGTCGCCCTTGAGGAGTGGCATTTCGATGATCGTCAGGTACGGATAGACGTTTCGTTGAGAGAATGCGGCTTGCATCTGCGCCTGGATATTGAGCATTTTGACTTCCTTCGTGAGCTCGAGGAACTTCGTGTTGAATTCGACCAGCGCAGGGTCCACTTTGATTTGCTTTGTGACCCACACCGTTATCGCCGTCGGACCGACTTTCAGGACAAGTCTCTCACAGGGGTATCCGTCCAGCGTCCTCGTCTCCCCGGTCTCCTGAACGGAGAGTTTTGCCTCACGGATGGGACGCAGTTTTTCAGGAAGCGACGCCTCTCGCTCCTTCATCTCGTCGAAAGTGATGACCGCGTACGTTTTCTCCTTGGGATCGAGCACAGTCATCGTTCTGGTATTGAGATCGGTTATCGTGATGTTCCCGTGAGAGTCATAATCCCTTTTCTTCATTGCCGTCCAATACACGGTCCCGCCCGAAGAGATTCGCTTGTCGCCCGTCTGCACAGTGACCTCCTGCGTGACCGTCATGTCAGCACGAGGTGTGGTCTGTAAGACAGGAGCGAGGAACAGGATGACAGGAATTAGAAGGGTCGCAGATACTTTCGATTTGTGCATTGTTTGATTCTCCTTTGTGTCACACTGCACACTTAGTGCTGTGTCTCGTAAGTTCGGTTACGGGTACACGGATGAATCCAGACGGTCGAGAAGCCCGGCAAGCCAGGGCCTCGTTTGGGTGTGGCTACGTTTGAGTGGTTCGTCGCGGCACGCCCAGGCTCATCTCTGGCCTTCTCCATGATCCCCTGAGGTGGCATGGGCATCTTGCCCATGATGAATCACGGGCGGGACGCCCGTGCCACTGTCTCCCCGCCGGGCTTCAGCCGGCGCCCCTCTCGTTAGCCACGGGCTTTAGTCCGTGGCATTGTCACGCTGCAGGTTTCTGCCTGAGCAGGCTTCAGCCTGGCTTCTCGATGAGGGGATTCATCCATGCCCCCCCCTCATACGTAGCCACATCCCCTCGTTTAGGCTGAGTCATGACGATCCGGATTGTCGTGTACAATATGTGACTGTATTTGCGAAAGTCGGTACTTAGCAGAGGTCAGGGCGACACTTCTTCCACGGCGCCGACGGAGACTATCTCTGGCTTCCTGGCGACCACCGCCCGCGTCCTGAGCGCGGCTTCTTCATCTGTCAAACCCTGCAGACGTTGCTCGAGGGCCCCGATTTCCGTGCGCATCGGGTCGGATTCCAGGGCCTTGTTCTGCGTGTCGAACAACTCCTGCCGAAGCGCCTGGATTCGGGTGCGTAAGTGCTCCCCCTTCGCCCGGGCAGCGGCGGCGTCGGATTCGCATTCGAGCTTGCGTTCGGCAATGATTGCCGCCAGTTCCTGCCCCCCTGTCTTCAGAAGCTCCTCCTTTGCCTGGGCGATTTCGTCCCGGACCTTATCGAGTTGCTCCTCAAGATGGGTTATCTTGGGGTGTTTTTCTCCATAGGTTTGCGAGGCCTCGTCTATCTCGAGCCCGAGTTCCCTTTCTTTTTCCTGAAGGAACAGGACCTCGCTGAAAGAAACCGCGTTGCTCGCCCGACTGTTCTTTTCTTCGAGCAAGGCGAGAACAGCCTTCAATCGCGCCGACTCCAGCTCTGCCAGCTCCAGTTCGTGACTCAGAACGGAAAGGCGGTTGACCAGGGACTCGATTTGCCCTTCCGCGTGATAGATGCCCGAGGCTCGCTCCCTCGAGAGGAGCATGCGCTTCTGCTCGCGGATCATATCCTGAAGGCGGGACCGCTCCGTTGAGACCGCCTCGAGAGCGCGCTTTCTCGAGAACTCATCCATGTCCACAAATCTCAACACAGCGATTTTTGCCAGCCTCATCGCCTGATCCGCCGCCGTCCCCTCGTCCTTCGCTTCCACAAAAAGAATGACCGTATTTTTCTCCTCGTCCACGCGAACTTTTAGCTTGTCGGCAACGTCCTTGTAGCTCTCGTCGGGAACATCCTTCTGGAGATTGGCGACGAACCACCGCCGGACTTCCTGCTCGCACGCCCGCTGGTACAACCACAGACTGTCTTCCGGGTCCGGTATCAGAATCTCGGCGCGGCCAAACGTGGCGGAAGATACGCAAGCCGGCAGGAATGCGGAAGTGAGAATCGCAACCAACGCCCATCCAAAACCTGTTCTTCCCATTGTTCGCTCCTCCTTTGGCTGGGAACTGAGCCATGTCAAATCGTTCAAAATGTCCGACCCAGAGGGTATTCACTCAGACGACCCGCCATCTTTTCAATGACTTGAAACCGCGCTTCCCTCTGATTCGGTTCATCAAGGCGCGCTACCTTCTTCGGGGGCATCCGCCCTACGGCATTTTTTCGAGAGAGATGTTGCCGTTGGAGGTCTCGAGCTCGATAGTGTGCTCTCCGTCGCCCAGTTTCCCCGAAAATCGGCCGTGTCTAATCGCCAGAGGGAAATCACACCGGGCTTTTCCGTTAGATGTCATTGCGGAGACCTTCGCAGAAACATCTTTGGGCACACGGCAGGTTACGCTGCCGTTCGAGGTCACGGCATCAGCGCTCCTGACGACATTGCTGAGTTCGATCCCGCCGTTGGACGTGCGGCAGCGGATGTCGCCGCCCACATCGCCGATAGTGATTCTGCCGTTAGATGTCAAGGCTTCAACATCACCGGAGACCTTCGCGAGTTCAATACCGCCGTTTGTGGTCTCGGCAAGGACCCTCCCAGCAATGTCTTCTCCGGTGATTGCGCCGTTGGTGCTTCGCATGACGGCGCCTCCTTTGACCTTCAGGACATCAACTCCTCCGTTCGAGGTGCGCAGTTCCACATCGCCGTCAATTTCGCGGGACTCCACGCGCCCGTTCGAGGTCCGAAGATCGAGGTTGCACGTCCGAGGAACAATCGCACTGATGCTGACGCCGATGTTCGCCCGCCCCTGATAGTCCTGGGGAAGAACAACGGAAACCGTAGTTTCCGAGGCGTCGGTCTGCGTTTCGATCTTGGTCTCCTCGCAGAACTTTCTTGCTTCTTCCTCGGTCCTCGACCGCACGGTCTTCTGAGCGGTGACCTTGACCTCCTGCACCTCGCCGGACTGCACTGAGACAGCCCCATTCAGCGTTGAGACATGCAGCGTCCCGCCCGCAGGCAGCGCGACGGAAAGCTCGACACTTTCCGAGTACTTCGCGGGGAATCTCTCAAAGCACCCCGCGCTGAGAAGCGCAATGAACAGCAGAAACAAAGGGAATAACACTTTCTTCATAGTTTTTATCTCCGAAAATGCCGGTTCCTGGGCGACTACTTTGCAACTGATGTCGCCACATTTGGACTGTTTGGATTCACGTCCAGCGTCCTTTGCTTCGGAAGAATGACCAAATCCATATCTTCCATCGGAATCGCCCCAAGCAGCGCTTGGTCTCCCATTACAAGGGCGCCAGTGAACCCCACGCGATTCTTGAAATGCACCTCGACCGGACCAACGTACGGGACGAACTTTCGGCTCCCATCCGTTAGAATAATCTCTTTTGTGGTGACCTCCTCCAACTCCAACTGCATCTGAATGTGTTGCGGAATCGAAAGATGCACGGCGCCCGAGTCGGCGAGCACCTCGACCTCCAGAGGCGCCAGTTCCGGCTTCTGGGGGTTCTTCAGTATGATTTTCCCGACAACCAGACCCATGACCTTCCTCCTCAATTCCTTCGTCTTGCGCCAGCCTTGCATACTTCACACGCGCGCTCCAAAAAGATTATGCAGAATCGGCCGGTTACAGAAAAGAAAAAAGCGGGACCTTTGAAGAGGTCCCGCCATTTCGCGCATACGAGGTTTGAGGGCCGTAGCCCTAATTGGCGGCTTCTTTGCCCGGCACAATCACCGTATCGTCCGGCTGGAGGATGAAATCGTCTGGCGACTCTCCTTTTATCATGGCTGTGCAGTCAACGACATGCCTTTGGACGTCCCAGGATGCCCCGGGCGCCGGAGCTTCTCTCTTTGCCGCGCGGAGCACAACCACGTTCTCGGCGTCGGCGTTTGCAGTCAGCCCGCCCGCTGCGGCGACTGCTTGCAGGAGTGTAGTCCTCGCTGCCATTTTGAACGTTCCGGGCTTCTTGACCTCGCCGACGACCTCGTATGCACCCGGTTGCTCTTCCCCGATGTCGCGGTAGCCGCCCACCTCGCAGTAGCGTTCCGGCGACTTGCTGACATCAACCCCCGCTCGGATTCGGCGGTCAAGCTGCTTTTCATTTTCCACGAGGTCCGCGAGGTCTCTTTGGAGTTTCTCGTTCTTCGCTTTTTCTTCTTGCAGCACGTATTCACGAGAGCGGTACTCAGCTATGTGTCTCTCAGTCTCCGCGATTCTTTTTGCCAGGCTTTCTGTCTTGCCCTGGACGGAGGCCAACTCGCTTTCGCACTCCAGAGTCTTCTCGGCAATGACCGTTGCTAAGGCCAGGCCGCCGGTCTTTGAGAATTCCTCTTTTGCCTTTTTGAGATCCTCTCGGACCTGGGCGAGGCGGTCTCGAAGCAGGGACCCGATCCGCTGTGCCCGGTCATAATCCGCTCTGGACAGCTCTAACTCCGCTTGAGCCTTTTGCATCTCCGCCTCGCTGACCATCGAGCGCTCGTGCAGGGAGCTAACCCTCTGAAACTCCTCCTCCTTCTGCCTGAGGATAATCTTACACCTCGTGACGGCGTCGTCGCCGCTCTGTTCCTGGATTTGCATTTCGAGTTCCTGCGCTGCTTTTTCCAGCGCGGCGATCTGCTCACTTGATACGGTGTCTTTCACCTCGGCGGCTTTCCTGTCGAGGAGACTGAGTTTCGTCTCTAACTCCGCTCGCTTCAACTCTGCCTGGGTAAGCTCGTTTTTCATCGAGCTGAGCTGTTGCCTGAGGAGATCCTTCTCCATGACAGTGTCGGCGACGTAGCGCTCGAGGCTTCGAAACTGCTTCTCCGATTCTTTGTGTTTCGCCTCCAGGTCATTCTTCTCCTTTGTCAGTTGTCCCATCAACTGCACCCGCTTCGCCTGATCGAGAGCATTAAACCTTCGCACGGCCATTTCACCGAGTCTGGGGGCATAGTCCACCCGCGCCGGGAAAGCGTCCTTGATATAGACCCATATCGTGTCCGTGGGTTGACGCACCTGCACGACAATCCGTTCGGCGATCGTCTTGGCCAGTTCCGGGTCCTGCTCCTTCATTTCGTTGAGAAATGCCGGCAGGACCTCATCTTCGCAGATCTGCTTGTAAGCCCAGAGCGGTTGTTCTCGGTTGACGATATGAATCACGATCCCGAGATGGAGTATTTGACCGGGTCCTTGAATGACCGGTTCCACCACCAGGCCAGCGGGAGACACGGCCGTCTCAACCTGTTGTGCGGCTTCCTGTCCTCCCGCAGGGACCTCCGCCGCAACCGTCGCGAAGCAAACGAGGGCCATCGAAATGAAGAGCAACATGACTTTTCTCATCTTCGGTTCCTCCTCTCAGTTGAGCCGGGACAGGATTTCCTGAGCTTCCCGTCCGGCTGTTGTTTCGGGGAATGTGCTTGCGACATGGGCGTACTTTTTCGCTGCCACGTCATTCATGTTGAGGACGTCCCTGTAGTTGTTTGCCGCGGCAAGACCGATGGCAGCGTAAATCTCTTTCATCTCGGCGCCGGTGAAATCGGCCGTCTGCCGAGCCGGTGCGCGGAGCTTCTGAACGGCTGCTTCAAGTTCCGCCAACTGCTTTTCGATCTCCGCGAAACGGTCAACAGCCGTCACCGTGTGCTGTTGTAGCCCAAGCTGTTCCCTGGATTTGCCTGACCGGCGAGGCTCCGGAACATCGCCATCCCGGAGCAGGGTGACAATTGCGAAAGCGGCGACAAGTATCGCCGAGACACCCGCAATTGCGTACCTGGCGCGGATTCCCCGGACAGATGACCAGACAGTCCTTCGGGAAACCAAACGACGAGTCTCACGGCTCGCCCCGGCATGTTGTCGCCGTTCTTTCTCCCAGAACCGCGAGATGAAATCCTGTGGCACGGCCGGCGGCGTGCTCTCATGCGCTCTCTGAACCGCGAGGTTGAGGGTCGAGGCGAGCAATTCCGCTTCCGCTCGGCAGGCCTGACAGACGGCAAGGTGCTCGCGGAGACGCTCCGCCTGCCCTGCTGGAAGCTCACCGTCAAGAAACAGAACGAGGTTTTCCCTAACTTTTCCGCATTTCATGTCACAAGGTCCTTCAAGCGAACTTTCAGAATCTCCCTTGCATTGAACAGCCTTGACCGAACCGTCCCTTCTCTGCATCCGAGAATCGCCGCTACCTCTGCGGGCGGATGCCCCTCGAGGTATCGCAAGGTGAACGTGAGCCTCAGTTTCGACGGGAGGGCTGCGATCTCGCGGTCAATCCTTTCTCCTCTCTCGCCATCCATCATGGCTTCGGCGCCATTCTTCGACTTCCCGGGCGACATATCCGCAACCAGCTTCTCAGGGACGTCCTCGACGCTTTCTTCCCGCCGCCTCTTTCGCTTTCGCCATTCGGACCGGCACAGATTGACGGCGATGCGCGTCAGCCAGGTCGAGAACTTCGCCTCTCCTCGAAACCGACTGAGATTTCTGTACGCCAGCAGGAACGTTTCCTGAGTCACGTCGTCCGCGTGGGCGGCGTTGGTGAGGCGAAAGACAAGAGCATACGTGCCCGGATAATGGCGACGCAGGAGCTCCTCGAACGCGGCATCGTCACCGGCTCTGGATTTCTCCACCAAGTCGAAGTCTGGGTCAACCTCCGCCTTGCCCTTCCGCATCAACCTGTCCTGGGTCATCTTTCGTTTCAGTAGATTAGAGACAACGAATTCCGGAACGTTCATTCTTTTCGGGAGCAAACCGGCACAGCATGCCCGGCACTCGTGTATTGCCGGGCAGGAGAGCGACTTGAGTGGGGCGCCCGAGCCCGGGCTGAGCTCCCCCCCCAACACTATCATACGCCCGTTCCCCCTGAAATGGTCGGGCGCGGGGGGGATGACACCCAAGTTGCCAGTTAGCGGAGGTTTTCTGGGCAGGTGTGACGGGAAGGTATGAACGTCCTGTTCACACGCAAGGAATTGCGCGCTTCGGGAACCTATTCCTTGTCGGGCGGGGCAAACGGTTCGGTTTTCGCTGTGACGCTCGTTTCGTCAGGCTGATCAGTCCGACTTCTTCAGGAACCACGTGCGGGCGAGAGCATCTTCTTTGAAAAACTTCAGCAGCATTTCGGCGACTTTCTGACGGCCGCTCTGGCTGGGGTGGGTGCCGTCGCCCGCCAGGTCAGTACGCTCCCAGATCAAACGGTCGCTCTTCCGCGGCGTGGTCCCATCCGCCCAGAAATAAGGACCCCACAGAAGGAGAGGGGCCTTGCCTGTGCCGTTCGCGTCGTCGTACCGCAGGTCCGGATCGCCCTGGATCTGGTCCTGGATCAGCCAGCGAACGACAAAGGCCCCTTCGTAGGCATAGGGCTCAGGGTTCAACGGATTGCTGGCGTACCCGCCATAGATGCGGCTGCCGAGGTAGGCGATTCGCAGGTTCGGAAAGCGCGCCTTAGCATTGTGCAGGACGGCTACGGTGTCCTTCTGGAGTTTTCTGCCGTGCTCGGCGAGGTCCCCGCGCGGGGCCTTGTTAGCGAGCTTGACCCAGACGACTTGAATCTGTTTGGGGCTGACCTTCGCCTGCTCCAAACGCCGGTCGGCTTCGGCCCACGCCCGAGCCGTGGGATCCGCCCACTCCGCCATCGCCTGTCCTCCCTGGGCGCAGTCCACGATGACTACCAGCGGCGACTTCTGCGGGTCCCTGTCGGCGATCTGCTTGAAGAGCGAGTACTCCTGCGTCGCGTTGGACATGCTAATGGAAAGAAGGCCGATCTTGCCGTCCTTTGACGGGTTGCCATCAGCGTCGAGGGGAACGATTCTCTCGGTCTGCTTTTTTGCCGCCTCCTGATGCGCGGCAGGCGGTTCGTTCCTGCCGCCGCCATAGAGGCCGCCGTCCTCCCCTTTGTATCTGTCCTCCGCCGTCATCTCAGTTAGCGGCTTCAGGCCGACGGAGGATTTGCCGCTGTCCACTACATTTCTCACGGCGGCATGGCTGCCGAGGCGGATCGCCCGCACGACGGGACCCGTGCCCCCTCCGGCGACGGAGATTGTCACCTCGACGCCTTCCCTGAGTTCCGGAGACCTCAGGCCCTCCGCGAGCGGCTTGCCGTCGTTCCCTAAGACCCTGACATCCTCGGCGATCGGCACGATACGATCCCGCCCGTTCGCATGGACGTGCAGGACGTTCTTTTCGACCTCGACCTTCCTGATCGTGCCCACAGCCTCAAGAGCGAGTAGGTTGTCGCCCATCAGCAGCAGGCACAATACTGCCGTCATGAAGAAGAACCGTTTGGCTCTTGTTCCGGACACTGCAAAAGCAACTGTCTTCATCGTCCTCTCCTTGACATGCGATTCGGCTGCTTCCCACCGACAACAGCGCAGATTCCATCCAAATATGCTTCTTGTAACCAGTCAGCTACATCCCGGACCGCGTCGGCCCCCAGCAAATGCTGCTCGATGCACTTTGTCAGGTACGGATGGCTGTCATTCGGCGGATAGGTGAGATGATCAGGGAATGCGTTCTTGAACCGTCTTATGATAGCCGGGTGCCACTTCCCTTTCTGTACAGCGATGCAGAGAGGACGCCCGTGGTCCCTCCAGAATGCTGTCCAGACGCCCAGCCATAAAACATACTGGTTCTCACATGAGATGTATATCCCATATTCACCTTCAGGATCCCACCACCGTTTTTGAAAAGCTCTTTCTATGTTGAAACCCTCCCTCTCGAGCTTTAAGGCTATCTTGTTGATAAAGTCAAACAGGTCGCAGACGGCTTTCGCAGCGTCTCTACTGAACATGTCCGTCACTCCTAACTCTCTCGGGGTGAACTTAACCGGAACAGGTATGTACCATTCCTCAAGAAGGGCTCTGAAGTCTCTGGCATACACAGAAGCTTCGGACAAATCTGCCTCATTGAACGCTGAACGTAAATCCAACCAGTTGATCTCGACAAAACGAACCCCTGCGTCAGGTTCTCGCGCGCGGAAAGCTGCCTTCCGTCTTTCATATTCCTGCCGATGTTGCTCGGCATACTGTGGGGGGACAAGCAAGACAAAGAATTTGTGATCCACCGGCTGGCGCGCGAGCCAGAGCAAATACGTCTCCGGCTGGTTGGGGGTGAGACCGCGCCGATCGGAAACCTTAATTTCCGCAATGACGCATAGCCTATCGGCTTGCAGGCACATATCGGGAATCGCTTCACCGATGTGAAACTCGGTCGTTAGCCCTTCAAATTCGACTTTGTCAGCGCCAAATTCTTTGTCGGTAAACAGCCGAACAACAACTTCCCGGATGGGCTTCAGAACACACAATGCTCTGAGTAGAGTTGCCACCGCTTTTTCATCGTTGGGCAGGTAGCGCAATACATTTGGACGCATGAGCGCCTCCGTTACAAGCTGCTCTTGCCCAGAGGCCTAAGCTGCATTGTATTGACCGGCATAGGATGGCATGCAGTGCTCCGACTGCCGCATGGCACTCGACGGAAAAAAGGCATCTTCCTTCGCCGCAAGGCCGTTTCACTCTGCCGCATGACCAGTCACTCCATCTGACACAATACCACATGCCCTCTGCGGCCTCAACATCTTCAAGGGGTGCGGCTACGGATAGGTGGGAGCCGTGCAAGCCGGGCCTTCACGGGAGCCGGGCGGTGGAAGTGTGTCCGTAACTGGTCGTACCGCCGGCATCTTGCCGGCTGTGTCGGGGGGCATCTTGCCCCCCATTGAGGTGCTCTGCACTCAAAAGACTGGCTCTGGCCACCGCCTTCTGAGGGCGAGACGCCCTCAGGACAGCCGCCGAGACGGCGGCGTTACCTCTCGCAAGCCCCCCATTGAGATGCCGACGACCCACTGAAATGTAGCCACACCTATCTTCAAGGAGCCGGCTCTCTTATGGTGGCATCCAATTATTGCGCCCCTACAGGGCTCGGATGATTTGATTCGACGGGGACCCCAGGGCGTTGCCCTGGGCTATGTTATTGCGCCCTTTCAGGGCTTGGATAGCTCGATTCGACCGGGTCCGCTGGGCCTCGGCCAGGGAAGCCCGGCAGTGACGGACAGTGTCGCACGGCCGTTGCCTCACCAAAGGGACGTCATGTGGTTCGTGAGCGTTCCTGCCAAATCATGCACTCAGTGTCTTCGTGGTGCGGGGTCTCAGGGCCCACGGGGCCCGGCGGACATTTTCCCTGGCCGTTCGGACGGACGACGTCGGGAAGCGCGCAAGGTCCGCTGGGGGCGCTGCAAGGCTCGTGCGCGGGCGCCCTGGCCGCCGGGGCGCGCCGGGCGGCGTTTGGTGGCCCGGCCATGCTGGGGTTCCGTTGCTCTTCGACGTCAACGGGCAGGCGGGCAGGCATGGTCTCCGGGTGCGCGAACCTCATGACGCACTGCCCCGCAAGACCCACACCGAAAAACGGACATCATCTCCGATCTTCGTTCGCGGGCGCCGCGACTGGCGCCCGGCAGGCGAGCGAGGAGAAATTCACCCGAACCCGGCGGCACGACCGACAGGCGGTAGGGGCATCCTGCCCATGTTTCACAGGCTGGCTTCCCCGCCTTCGCGCGCAAGGGCATGGAACGTGCCGGTCGTCGCTGCGCGCTTCTGTAAGGGTTAGACCCGAACAGCCACGAGATGCAGGCGAGGACGCCTGCGCTACAAGCGGGCAAGCCCGTGCCACTTCGGCACCCGGATTGTCCAGGGGAGAAAGCGGCGAAGAGAATCGAGCCGCTGGCGATGGCGGACTCCCGCACGCTTCGGCACGCGGCTTGCTCTAAGCACGAGAGCCTGGCACGTTTTCCCCTGGGAGGCCGTGAGCGGAACGTAAACCCTCATGCTCGGAAATGAGGCAAGGTTATGGCTCGCCCGGCGTTAGCCCGCGCCGGCCTAACCGTGGCCAGGGGCCTCGGTGACTGTACCGCCGGCATCTTGCCGGCTGTCCCGGGGGCATCTTGCCCCCGTTACTGAGGGCGAGACGCCCTCAGGACTGCCGCCGGGACGGCGTTACCAGGAAGTGGATGCCATCCTCCTCGGTCTGCACGGTCAAGGTCCACGACTTAAATGTAGCCGCACCCGGCGCAACCGTAACCTTGACAAAGGAAAGAACAAGCGATGCAATCTTATGAGGCACGCGAGCGAATGCCTGCCCGGCCAGAGGCGGTAACAAAGGCAATCGTCTTAGCCAGCGGAGAAGACACTCCATTGCACCCCATGACTCAGGTTGTGGCGAGGGAGTTGCTCCCCGTTTACGACAAGCCGATGATCTACTACCCCATCTCTGCCCTCATGTTCGCGGGGGTTCGAGAGATGCTCGTGGTTTCGCCGTTGCGACAGCTCAGGGGCTTCATGGAGCTTCTCGGAAGTGGCTCCCGCCTGGGGGTCAGCTTCTCCTACGCAGAGAGCCCCGGTAGCGCAGGGGTCGCACAAACGTTCCTGACTGCTGAGAGCTTCATTGACGACAACCCGGTCGCCCTGATTTACGCGGATACGATTTTCTTGGGCAGACTCGATTTCCTGAGAGATGTTCTTCAACTACAGGACGGGGCAACGGTCCTTGTCGTCCGCGGAGAACCTTCCGCACGCCATCCGCTCGTCGAATGGGACGGGGGCAGCGGCGCAGTTCACGCGGCCGGGGCTTGCCGCGACAACCGGCAGCGTTACGTGGCCGCGGGCATTTCTGTTTATGATGGACAGGTTATCCGCATCGTGAAAGGGTTGTTTACTTCGGGACACGAAAACCCCACTCTGATTGACATCAACCGCGAGTACTCGCGGCAGGGTTGTCTCCAAGCGTACCGGCTGCCGCCGGATGTCGTCTGGCTGGATGGCAGAGCCCCCTCGGACCTCCTGAAGGCAAGCAATCTCGTCGCAACGTTCGAAAGGCGAAATGGCTGCAAGCTCGGATGTCTTGAGGAAGCTGCTTTTCGCATGGGATATATCACTGCGGAGAGACTTCGACGACTCGTCTGCGATTTGCCGGAAGGCGATTACCGCGAGTATTTGTCCCGTTTAGCAGCAAATGTCGGGCGGAAGAGCCGTACACGCGGCGAGAGGCCCTGGCTCAGCCCCTCGATCCCCTTCGCCCACACCGTGCGGTAGTCCCGAAGAAAAGAAATCGCCGATGAACGCCGATGAACGCGGATAAATCAATCACGCGACTCGCGTGACTGCGTCCATCCCCGCTCATGCGGGGTTACCTCCCTTCTTCCGAGAAGAAACCGGAGACGAACCCCTTGGGAGCTGACGCGAAGTTTGAAGTCTGAACGGTGAATTTCCACCCTTCGCAGTTCACAATTCCCACCCTGGTGGTAGCGCAGAACCGGGCGGGCTATGGCAGGAGGTGCTCTTTCTCCCCGGCGAGGCTGCACTGGGGGTCCTCGCCCACATTGCCATACGTGTAGTCCCCGTCAGCCGGGCATTCGGGGACGCGACCTCGCAGAAGTGAATTGACCTCGTCCCTTTCCACGGCATCCCCCTGTACCTTATGGTATAGCAGAGCCCACTGTTCCTTTGCCCCCTCGATGATTCGGAGGTTGTCAATGCAGAGATTCTTCTGGGCGTCGGCCCGGGCTTTCACGAAGGTGGGAAGCGCCAGAGCCGCTAAGAGACCGATGATGAAGACCACAATCATGATCTCCACTGCCGTGAAGCCTCTGCATGTTTTCATTGGTTCCACCTCCGTCGCTTTCCGGTTCACGGTGGCATCCCGCCTTTGGCGGGACCCGTGAAATCATGGGCAAGATGCCCATGCCACATTCGAGGTAGCGATGTCCTTAGCGCTGAAGTGCATTCGGCAACTCCGCCGCACCCCGGTGCCCTTCAACGAAGAAAGGGGATGGGAGCCTTCTCCCATCCCCCTTCAGGGCACCACTGGCGCGGAACAATTCCTTTACGGCAACACGTGCGAGGCAGCGCCGTCGCAGGTCGGATCCGTCCCGACGGCGCCATACGTGTACGCGCCATCGGCAGGGCATTCCGGTCGGCCGCTCTTGATGTATTCGTCGACTTCCAAGTCAACGACGGCATCGGTCGTGACAGCCTTGTTGGCGAGCGCCCACTGTTCTTTTGCCGCATCAATCTGCCTGAGGTTGTTGATGCAGGCATTGGTCTGGGAGCTTTCCCTTGCCTTGATGAAGCTCGGGATCGCGATGGCGGCCAGGAGACCGATGATTGCCACGACAATCATGATCTCAACGAGTGTGAAACCTTTCTTTCCTCTCATTCTGTCTCCTCCTTGTTTCGTTCAGGTTTCCCGGCGGTACGTTCCATCCCGCCGATGGCGGGACAAACCGCTCATTTCGGTAGAGGAGGAGATACAACTTCTATGCCAAAGGAGATGAAAGAAGGGTTGTTTACGTAAGAGGCTGAACGTAAGTATATTACAACATGAGCCGCGTTGCGCTGCATCCTCCCAGCAAGGCTTAGGTTTCTCACCGATGAAAAGCCTGGCACGAATTGCTTCTCAGAATTGATACCTGGGGTTTCGGGTTTCGGGGGTAGGGGATCAGAATTGGGCTTTCCGGGTCGCCCCTGGCCGCGGCCCAACGGGCAGGCAAACCCTATCCCCCAAACCCTAAACCCTGCTTTCGGATTTCGCGTTTCGGGTTTCGGGTGTGGGGTTTCGGGTCTTGGGCTGTGGACTCCAGTGCGAGCTCACGTGTAAAGCTATCCCCCATACCCCAAACCCCAAACCCCGGATCAGAAGTCCTTTATGGCAAGAAGGTCCAGTTTGCGGTACAGGGAAGGGATGCTGATCCCGAGCGCCTCCGCGGCCTTTCTCTTATCGCCGTCCGCTCGCCTGAGGATGCTTCGTATGTGGGCGCGCTCGTGGTCTCGCAGGACGCTTTTGAGGGTGTTGTCGGTTCGGCCGCTCTGGGCGGATTCCTCGAGGAGCCTCGGAGGGAGGTCGAATGGTGTAATTGTGTCGCCTTCACAGAGGGTAGCCGCTCTTTCGACAACGTTCTCGAGTTCGCGGATATTTCCGGGCCAGGCATAGCCCATCAACACATCCATCGCTTCCGGAGCTACCTTCTTGTTTCCCACTCCCCTTTCTCTCTGAAGGTTCAGGAAGTGCCGCACAAGGAGGAGGATATCCTCTTTTTTGTCCCTCAAGGGAGCGACTTCGATGGGGATGACGCTGAGGCGGTAGAAGAGGTCTTCCCGGAAGGTGCCCTGCTTGACGCGTTCAGAGAGCTTTTCATTCGTCGCAGCGATCATCCGCACGTTCACTTTTCTCTGCTTGGTGTCGCCGACTCTCTTAATCTCCTTTTCCTGGAGGACGCGCAGCAGCTTGCTTTGCATCGGCATGCCCATGGCGCTAATTTCATCGAGGAAGATGCTTCCTTTGTCAGCAACGGCAAACACGCCCTCCTTATCCACGTAGGCGCCAGTGAAGGCGCCCTTGACATGGCCGAAAAGCTCCGACTCTAACAGGCTTTCCGGAAGGGCAGCGCAGTTGATCGGCTCGAAGGGCTTGTCGCGCCGTTTGCTGTTATAGTGGATGGCGCGTGCGACCAGCTCTTTTCCTGTCCCGCTCTCGCCGTAGATGAGGACAGTGCTGTCCGTCGGGGCGACCTTCCGGATGACCGCGAAAAGCTCCTCCATCTGCTTGCTCGTCCCGACGAGATGCTCGAAGCTGTACTTCTGTTGAATCTGCTGCTTGAGGGAGCGGTTCTCCTGGATAATGGACCGTTGCTCGAGACCCCGCTGCACCAGCAACCGCAACTCGTCCATCTTGAATGGCTTGATCACGTACTCGTAGGCCCCCTTCTTCATCGCGTCTATGGCCGTCTGGATGGACGCATACGCGGTCATCATGATGACGACGATCTCAGAGTCAATCTCCTTCATCCGTTCCAGCAAAGCGATGCCATCCATCGGCATCATTTTGATGTCGCTGATTGTCAGGTCAATGCTATCCGTTCGGACTACTTCCAGCGCCTCCTCTCCGGACGTGGCGGTCGCCACGTCATACCCCTCACGCTTCAGCATGATAGAGAGCACATCGAGAATGCTCTGGTGGTCGTCCACGATCAGTATCTTCGCCATCTACTCCTCCGCGGTGTCATGGGCATCTTGCCCATGATTCACGGGCTGGAAGCCCGTGCCACTTCAGCAAACAGGAAACAGGGCCCAACCACGAGGTTCCCTCCCTGTATTCTGACTGCTGTATTCTGCCTACTTGCCCGGCGCTCCTGAGAGCCGCACCGTCGTGTCCTCCCCTGGCCGTGGCCCCCGGGCAGGCGAACGCCCGCGCCGCGCCACCCCCTCTTGACCGTCTAAAGATGCAGGCGGGGACGCCTGCGCTACATCGGCGACAGAAGACCCCTGGTCCACGGGAATCACAACCGTCACGGAGGTGCCCTTTCCCACTTCGCTGGTAATGTCTATGTGGCCGTTGTGTTCCCGGATGATTCTCTCCGCGATGCACAGACCGATCCCAACCCCATTCTTCTTTGTCGTAAAGAAAGGCTCGAAGACCCGACTGAGCTTGTCCGGCGGAATACCGTTGCCAGTGTCTGAGACGGTTATTGCGTAACGGTCGTTTGTGACCAGGGGGGACTCGATCTTCACAAAAATCATCCCTCGGCCCTCCACAGCCTCCACCGCGTTGTTGAGCAGGTTTAGAAACACCTGGCTCATGCACGACCGATCCGCCGAGACGATCGCCGGCTCCGGCGGGGTAACCAACTCAATGCGAACCCCGGGCGGCAATTTCCCGCTCCGGCCCACTAATTCTACCGCTTCCTTCATGATCTGGCAAAGGTCTTCCTTTTTCAGATCCAGGTTCCCTCTCCGGGCATACGCAAGGAAGTCCTCGATGATTCCGTTGAGCCGGGTGGACTCGCTCATCAATACGGAAAGGAGCTTTCGATTGGTCTCGGAAAGTTCCTGGGATTCCGCGAGCATCTCGACCGATCCTGTGATGGAAGCGAGGGGATTGCGAATCTCGTGGGCGATGCCTGCCGCGAGCTCTCCGGCAGCCCGGAACTTATCAATGGCCCGCAGGCGACGTTCCAGCTCTTTCACCTCCGTCAGGTCCGAAAACACCATGACCTTTCCCACTGGCTTCCCAAGACGATTCGCCTGCCCGTGTTCGCGCACAAGGCGCCGACCCGCCTCAGTGGACTGTGCGCGCTTCCCCCGGCGTCCGCGCTGAGCGGCCAGGGGAAGCGCCGCTATATTGAACCCGATCGGGACAATCCGTCCCTCGGTGGTTCTCGCACAAAGCTCTGCTTTTCGTTTCCCCATGCTGCCGTGCCCGTTGAGAGACTCGTTCACGATCTCCTCCAGCGGCCGGTCGCCGTCGCTTAAGAACAGGTCGCCGAGACTCCACCTCTTGAGTTGAGCCGCGGGCAACCGAAGGATTTCCTCCGCAGCGCGGTTGGCATAGATGATCCGGTCGCTGGCATCAGTTGTGAGCACTCCGCTGTTCATGCCGGAAAGGATGAGGTGGTGGAGATTCTTCAGCTCCCGCAACTCCTGCTTCTCCTTCTCCAGCAGGTTCGCCAAATGCCCGCAGAGATACCCCACTACGCAGAATATCACCGTGCGGATGTAGAGCGAGTAGAAGGTCTCAATCCCTCCCTCCCGAACGGGCACCGATAGGCGATACCGATGAAACAGAATCACCGCCGCGTACAGCATGCTGCTCAGAAGTGCGATGGAGATGCTCTGTCGAAGTTGAAAGAACAGACTCGTGGTGATGATGGGGATGATATACAGAAATGTGAATTTGCTGTCTTCCCACCCGGTCAGCGCGATCACAACGCTTACCAGAAACACGTCCGCGAAAATCTGAATGTTCGCAAACAGCCTCGGATGAAAGCGTCGTCTCAAGAGGACCGTGTAAAGCGCCGTAAGTAGCAGCAACGCGCCCGTGAACAGACAAAGCGTGGCCGCATAAGCGCGGAACAACAGAGGCCCCAGCGCAAAGACGGCCACCCCCAGAGCCAGTCGAATCTGAAGCATGCGGCGGAGTCTCCGCGTGACTTCCGGTTCGGCATACGCCCGCCCGGCCCCCGGCCCCTGAGGTAGCGCAGGCGTCCCCGCCTGCATCTTCCGAGGTCTCCGGATTGCGGATTGCGCGGCCGTAGCCTCCCCTCGCCCGGGCCCGCAATGCGCAGGGCGGCACGCGGGGTCGGGGGTTTGGGGTCGGAGGTCTGCGGATTGCCTGCCCGCGTTCCCGGACAACGCGTCCCCCGCGTTCACTGCACTCTGCGCGCTTCCTCCGTCGTGCGCGCTCAACGGCCAGGGCGGATTGCGCACCACGCTATCTCCTACATCTGCACCACCGTGGAGAGTCTGAATATCGGCAGAAACATGCATATCACGATTCCACCGACCACGATCCCTAAAAACGCGATCAACAGAGGCTCGATCATCGAGGTCAGCCCATTGACCGCCGCGTCAACCTGAGAATCATAGAAGTCGGCTATTTTGGAGAGCATAACTTCGAGCTTTCCGGACTCTTCGCCGACGGCGATCATCTTGGTGACCATCGGAGGGAACACCTCGCTGGCTGCCAGCGGTTGTGCGATATTCTCGCCCTGCTTGATTTGTTCCATGGCGTCGTTGACGGCTTTCTCCACTAACTTATTGCCAGCCGTCTTGGCGACGATTTCCAGAGCGCTGAGGATCGGCACTCCGCTCTTCACCAGAACCGAAAGCGTCCGACTGAACCGCGAGACCGCCACTTTCCGGAAGATCGGCCCGAAAATCGGCAGGGTGAGCTTGAGGCGATCGAAACGCATTCTTCCCCCGTCGGTCTTGATGTACTTCCGGAGAAGAAATATCCCCGCGACCAACGCTCCCACGATGAAGGGGAAGTATGCTCGCAGCATCCCGCTGAAGTTCAGGAGCATCTGAGTCGGCGTGGGAAGGGCGGCGCCGAAACTGTCATAGATTTTCCCGAATACGGGGATCACTTTCACGAGCAACACGGTCGTGATGATGACGGCCATGCTGCTGACGATGACCGGGTAGATCATCGCGGACTTGACTTTCCGTTTCAGGGCGAGAGACGCTTCCATGTATCCCGCGACACGCTCCAGAATCTCGGCAAGCGTACCGCTGGCTTCTCCCGCTCGACTCATGTTCACGAAGAGGGACGAGAAAACCTTTGGGTGACCACCAAGCGCTTCCGAGAAGGAGGCTCCTTCCTCGATGCTCTTGACAACATCCCGCAACACCATCTGCAACGCGGGGCTTTCCGCTTGCTCGGCGAGGGTGTCTAGCGCCTGAATGAGAGGCAGTCCGGCATCCACCATCGTCGCCAACTGACGGCTGAACACCACCAGTTCCGGCCCTTTGACCTTTCGCCTTGTCTTCCTGACGACGGAATCCCCGCGCGATTCCTCCATTACCGAGAGAATGATCAGTCCCTTTTTCCTCAGAGCGAGGACCACCTCTTTCTCGTTCTCGGCTTCCATGGTGGCCGAGATGTCCCGGCCATTCGAGTCTTTGGCTATGTACCTGAAGATATTCACTGCTCCATTCCTCCGAAAATTCCGACAGGATTACAGGATGGACAGGATTGCAGCTTGCAATTCTGTGCTCGTGTCCTTCTCGGAATCATCCTGTTTATCCTGTTATCCTGTCCAATCGCTTGCTGTGTGCCGTCTACTCTTTACGTCTCATCCGGCGCCGTTTCCCTCAAAACCTCCTCCAGTGTCGTTACCCCTTCCGCCGCTTTCTGGAGTGCGTTCATCCGCATTGTATGCATTCCGTGTTGGATCGCGACTTTCTTGATCTCTGTGGCGGACGCTCGCTTCACCACGAGACTCCGCAGCTCATCCTCCATGAGGAACAGTTCAATGACGGACATCCTTCCCTTGTACCCCGATCCACCGCAGCGGTTGCATCCCACTCCGTGGCAGAAGCTCGCCGGTCGTCTCAGGTCCGCGACATACTGGCATCTCTGTAGCGTAACTGGATCAACATCCAGAGGCCTCTTGCACCCTTCGCAAATGCGCCGAACCAATCGCTGCGCCATAACCAGGATGACCGAGGACGAGATAAGAAACGGTTCGACCCCCATGTCATCGAGTCGCGTCACGGCACTCGGGGCGTTGTTCGTGTGCAGCGTGCTGAACACCAGGTGACCCGTCAAAGCCGCTTTGATGGCGATGTCCGCCGTCTCCTGGTCACGGATTTCTCCTACCAGAACAACGTTCGGGTCCTGCCTCAGGATGGACCGCAACCCCGTTGCAAACGTCAGGTCAATCTCCGCGTTCACCTGCACCTGGTTAATCCCCTTGATCTGGTACTCGATCGGGTCCTCCACGGTGATGATGTTAATCTCCGTCTTATTAATCTCCGTCAAAGCCGCGTACAGAGTCGTGGTTTTGCCGCTTCCGGTAGGGCCCGTGACCAAGACCATCCCGTAGGGGGCATGAATGGCTTCCTTGAACTTCGCCAGCGCCTTCGGGTCAAAGCCGAGGTCGTCGAGCTTTCGGGAGGAAGCGCTCTTGTCCAAGATTCGCATGACGACTTTCTCCCCGTGCGCCGTCGGGAGAACCGATACCCGGAAGTCAATGTCCCTCCCCTTGAATTTGATGCGGAAGCGACCGTCCTGCGGGCGACGCCTCTCCGCGATGTCGAGGTTGGACATGATCTTGATTCTCGACACGATCGCCGAGTGCATGCTTCTGGGAGGAGACGTCCGCTCGTGGAGAATCCCATCGAGACGGTAACGGACCCGCATGTCCTTCTCAAAAGGCTCGATGTGAATGTCGCTGGCCCCCTCCCCAACCGCCTGCACCAGAAGGATATTCACAACCTGGATGACCGAGGTGTCCCCCGTGGCCTGAAGAAGCTTCTCGACATCTATCTCCTGCTCGTCGTCCCCTTCCTTGGTGATTTCGATAGTCGGGACGGCGGTATCTTTCAGGATGGAGTCCAGGCCGTGTTTGGCGGAATAAATTTCGTCGAGCTTATCTTCGACATCCTTGGGATTGCTGATGACCGGCTGTATCTCCATCCCGGTCATCAATCGAAGGTCGTCGAGGGCGAACACGTTCAGAGGATCCGCCATGGCGACGGTCAAGGTATTGCCCACCTTGGAAATCGGCACAACCTGGTAGAACATCGCCAATTGCTTGGAGATCATCCCCGCGACCTCCTCGGGGATCTTCACTTTCGACAGGTTGATGGGTGGTATCCCGAGGTGATCGCTCAGGCTCATCATGAGATCGTCGGAGTCAACAAAGCCCTGTTCGATGAGAATCCGCCCGATCTGCCCCCCGGTTTCCTTTTGAATTCTCTTGGCCTCCTCAAGATGCTCCTCAGTGACCAATTTGCTCCTGACGAGCACTTGAACGAGTCTGTCCTTGAGCGATACTTCTGCCATATCTCTCCATCCTCCCCGCCGAGGCGGGGCTAGCGCAACCCTATCTCCCCCTGGCCGTTCGGCCGGACGGGGTCGACAAGCGCGCACCACACCTGGGCCTGGCTCCGTCGCCCGTGCGCGAATGCGGGCAGGCAGACCCCAAACCCCGCGTTCCGATTTCCCATTTGGGTTTCGGGTATCGGGTTTTGCATGGCGCCATGGCGCCACTGTGCGAGCTCACGAGTAATGCTGCTCGTGTTTTGCCTTGATGTCTGACCAGGAACTGATGAAGAATTTCACCTTCAGGCCGCCCAGGTGACACAGCAACTCCTCTTTGTGCTCGTTGTTCAGAGGAATCCCCATCGCCACCAGGAGGCTGCAGCCGATTTTGTCAACGGGCATCAGCGCGAGCTTCCGGGCAAGGTCACCGGAGACCAGGCTCGCGACCTCCTCGCTGACGTCGTAATTGTTAAGGGGGAGATAGGGCACCCCCGCCTGCGCCACAAGGGCGTTGATAATGTCTTCCTGGGTCGCATATCCGGCTTCCACTAAGATCTCACCGATCGGGCGACGGTCACTGCCCTGCTTCGCGATCGCTTCATCCAGACGCTCCCGCGTCACCAGCCCGTGTTGAACCAGGATCGCTCCCAAAGCCTTGCCCACTTCGTCCCTTGTCCCGCCTTTGGCGGGAGTAACCGGCTCCGGCCGTATTTCCTGCGGGGTCTCGTCGAACCCCTGGGAGGCCGGCGGCGCCACCACGACTACATCGGGCTTCTCGAATGTCCCCTGTCTCCTGTCTTCTGTCTCCTGTCTACCAGACCCCAGACCCCAAACCCCGCGCTCGGATTTCCTGCTTCGGGTTTCGGGTATCGGGTCTCGCACCGCACACCGCTCTGCAGGCTGTCCGGCGGGCTGGGGACGCGCCTGCGGCGGGCCTGGCCGAACAGCGTGTCCAGAGGGACTTGTACCGTCCTTCCCGAGAATCTTCTCCTTTTCGCGAAGGGTCGCCTGGAGCACCCGGAGTTCCTCCTTGACCTTGCGGAGCGCAAGGTCAGCGGCCGCCTGGTCTCGCTCCGACCGAGCGACCAATTCCTGCCAGGCGGATCGAAGCTGCGTTTCGTGCTTTCGCTTCAGCTCCTCCGTTTGCTGCCGGAACTCCCTCTCGCGCTCCTCACTCAGGCGGCGCCATTCTTCCCCGAAGACGCGGTCCGTCCCCGCAAGGATTTTCTCAGCCTTTTTCACGCTCTTGCGGACGTCGCCGAACTCGTCTTCCTCGATGATCCTATCGGCCTTTTTCTTCAGCCCCTCCGCGACCTGATTGAACACTTCCGTTCGACCATCCCTTAACCACCTCTCGTGTTCCTCTACCAGTTCCCGCAACTCCTTTTCGGCCGCTTCCTCAATCTCCCGGAGCATCTTGCCGCTCTCTTCGTCGTCCCCCCGGCGAGCATCGCGGACCTTCGCGGTGGCTTTCAAGAAGGCTTGCTCGGCTTTCTCTAACTCTTGCAATGTATGCTCGCACTGGCCCCGGATTTCCTGAAGCTGTACTCTTAATCCCAGCGTTTTTACATCATTGGCGGCATATCCGAGCTCTCGGAGTTTCGCGATGACTTCTGCATCGCCCGGGTCAATCTCCAGCACCTCCGCGTACTGGTTTGCGGCGTGTTCCGCCTGGTTGGAGTTCAGATACACCTGGGCAAGTCCCTTGGTGATGCGCTTGAGGTCGGAGCTTCTCTCAAGCTGCCGATAGATGTCTTTAAGGGTAAGGTAATTCTCGACGGCATCCGGAGACGTCTGAAGGATCATCTCGAACACTTCCGCAGAACGTTCGAGTTGCCCCCTATCGCCTGCCTGGCCTGGGGATGCGCGGTTTCTCCGCGTCGCCTCGCGCTCTGTGCCCTGAGACAGCACGTTTGTTCTAACCCTCTCTATTGGTTTGCTTCCCTGGCCGTGGCCTTCCGGCAGGAGAACTCGACGACGCCTGCCCGGCCAGGGACAGAACGCGTCCCGCGTCAAGAAAACGGACCAGCGAGTGGATGAGAGATTGGAAGCAAATCGCGTGCCGAGCACGGAAAGCGTTTGCGCAAGACCCCCTTTGACGACCCCCTCTCGTCCCTAAGCGCTTTTGTCCCCGTGGCATGGACATCCCTCACCGAGCCTGCTGTCGGGCCTCGGTACGGGAGGACAGTCGGATTCCCACGATGGGACGCCGACGGACCCCACAGGCAGGCTTGCCCATGATTTCACGGGTCCC
>JAUYEE010000162.1 GCA_030691545.1 bacterium
CCAGAGCTACCCGCTTCTGCCGTACGTTGAGGTCTTCGGCAGCGTCGCCGAGAGAGATGCGCGCTTGACGGTTCGTGCAGCGGTCAAGAAGCTCAAGTCGGACCCCGGGCGATATACCAACCGTGAGGCGGACGTGCCTGCGTTCACCCAGTTCCTCGTGACGAAGCTCGACAACCTCAGCCTCCGCGGCGCCGTTGAGCTCGCCCTGCATTGACCTTCCATTTGTTGCCGGAACGGGGGGATGGCGATACAATGTCCGTAGAAACATGTCCAGAATAGTGCTCGCACTGTGCTGACAACTGCTATCCCCGAGCAGTCGCTCTCTGGCAATCTGCGTAAGTTGGACTTAGCTGACTTTTAGGAGACATCATGCCTATCGAGACGAGTGTTCAGAAATCGTTAGAGGTTTACCGCACGCTCGCGGAGAAGAAGGTGGCGATGCCGTGCTTCTGCACGGAGAATTTAGCCACGACTCACGCGATTTTCGCGGCGGCGGACGAGATCGGTCGCGAGTTCGACATCACGAAGGTGCCGGTGATTCTGTCCTTCACAGCTCGGTATCCCGAGCGGCAGCAGCTCATCAACTACACGCCGTTTTCGGACCCTGTGGAGGGATTTCTCGCGGTGCGGGACGATGCGAACCGTCTTGCGAGGAAAGGCGGGAGGTTTGAGAACGTGATGGTCTTTGCTCATCTCGACCACGGGCAGCCGGACGAGGACACCGACCTGTTTGAGCTGGGTAAGGGGTTTCTGTCGTCGGTGATGTACGACTGCTCGGCGCTTCCGTTAGAAGAGAACATGGCGCGGACAAAGAAGTTCAAGAAAGAGCACCGCGATGATTACCTCATTGAGGCGATTGTTGACGAGATAGCTATGTCCGGTCAGGAGGCGTTGGTTCTGACGGATCCCGGGAGAGCAAAGATGTATGTGGAGGAAACAGGAGCGGATGCCATCGTCCCCAACGTCGGCACGGAGCATCAGTCAACGTACATCCGGGCGAAGTACCACAAGGACCGCGCCCGCGCGATTCGTGACGCGATCGGGCCGAAATTAGTTCTTCATGGTAGTTCCAGCCTGAGCAAGGAGGATGTGAAGGGCGTCGGGGAGGATGGCGTCATCAAGCTGAACATTTGGACGACGTTTGAGAGAACGGCGGGGCAGCTCATTGCGAAGGACACGATCGAGAATCTGCGGGGGATTCTCACACAAGCGGATATTGATGCTCTCGTCGAACAAGGGAAGTTAGGCGAGGCATTCAAAGGAGGTCCTCCAGCTAAACCAAGCCTGAAATATCTGACCGACGTCCACCGCCGAAACGATATTTTCTTCCCGACCGTCAAAGAGATGATGAAGGAATACATGCGCCTCTTGGGCTACGCTTCGCTATCAGGGATGACGTTCTGACAGCCGGTGGGACGCTACCGCGGGAGGAATGTTCGCCGCGGGATTAGGGGCCGACGCTTGCTATGAGATGACGCTCGGCGACAAAGGGAATGATGAGCTATGAAAACGTCCTGTTCTTCATCTCCGGTCAAGGTAAGGATGGGTCTCCGACGCTTTGTTACGTTCGTTGTCGTCGTCTTGGTCATATACCTGATCGCCGTCGCGTACGTCTTCTTTTTTGCGGGGCCGAGCCCATCCAGACGGGACGTTGCCAAAGCTCGGGCTGGACTCTACCAATCCTGGTGCAACGAGACCGGAGATGCGTACGAGGCGTTCAAGGAGCTCGCGCGAGAGAGAGGGTGGAGAATGTATGTGAGCACTTACGAGGGGCCGCCTGTGGTGAGAGGTCTCACGACCATCGGGCGTCTGGAATGCGGGGAGTCAATATACGTGCCTTTATATCAGCCGCAGACGGGAAGGTCCATTGAGACTGTTGCAGCGTTTCGAGGGGGGCAAACCGCTTTCATCGAGTGCACCAGAGCCCGTCGCTCATGGTGGCGCAGGACCAAGCCGCGGCACCTTGAACTTGGAGTGCTTTACAGCGACGGGAGTCTGACGAAGCTTCAGCTGCCTGACATGCAGATCGTGTCGCACCTCGCTATCGGAAACCGCTGCGTCTTTTTTTGCGACTTTTTTGAGAGGCTGTGGCTCTACGACATACAGGAAGAGACGCTCCGCGAGGTGCAAAGACCAGAGGGGTGGGAAGGAATTGCAGGGACAATCGGCATGCTGGCAGACAGGTTCCTGTTCATACTCTCCACAAGAGATGTGTTACACGTCGTCCGGTCCACAGCCCCCTATGCGGAAGTGTCCAGGATAGCAGGCGTGTCGGAGATGCTTCTCGTAGGAGAGCGCATCATAATCGAGAAAGACGATACATGTTTCCTTTACAACACAGAATCGGGAGGGACCGAGCATCTCACTCCTGGCAAGCTTGTTGCGCCGCTGGGGCAAAACGAGTTCTTGTTCTGCGGCCGGGACACGTCTTATCCAGCATATACCAGATGCACATTGAACCTTTACGATATTGCCGCTCGGTCACAGCAGGTTTTCTGGCAGCCACCCAAAGAAGATGGCGGCTTCAGGGTGAAGCCTGGCAAGGAGAAGTACTACGACTACGCCAAACTGATCCTGTCCCCGGACAGACGTTTTCTTTTTGTGCCACGGGAGATTCCCGCTTACAGGACAGCCGAATCGCTCATGGTGTTTGAGTACAATGTTTTTGATCTCGGGTCAGGAGAAAAGCGAGGATCGTTTCTGACTATTCACGAGGGCCAGTTCTGCTTCGAGTTCCTCGGCTGGGATACAGGCGATCAAGGAGCACGGCCGGCGGTGCCGAGGCCTTGAGGCATCAGTATCGTTTGCTCGGCGCTCCTTTTCGTGGTATTCTATTAGCGACGGGGTTGGCACAGGCAATCCCGGGCGTGTTGATGACCGGCGGAGCCCCCGAAAATGGATCGGGAGTCTCGCACGACAGGGAGGACGTGGAGATGAGAAGGTGGTTAGTCCTGTTGGCCTTTCTGATGGCCGTTGACGCGGAGGCGATGGTGCCCCTGCAGAGAACGACGGTTGCTATCAAGACCGACGTCAAGGTCAAAAGCGAGAAGGACCGAACCCGACGCGACGAGTACACCAATTACGGTTACCGGACAGGCATCGAGAAGGATACGAAACAGAGCGCCTTTCTATCCATCGAAGTGCGCAACATGTCTCCGCGGGTCATCGAGAAACTTCGCATTGTCTATCAGCTCTACGAACTGGAATTCGAGCACGCCTCGAACAGGACCATCGTGTTCAACCGAGCTATGGGGAGAGGACGGGAGAAGCTCGTCCCCGCAGGCAAGGGCGAGCTGAGCATCGAGAACCTCAAGCCGTTGGAGGTCAAAGTCGTCGAGAGCGAGCCGATTGAATCAAGCTACCGCTCCACGCAGGACACCACGAAACTGATTTCCCAGACCACAACCTCCGGCAGGAAATTTGGCGGCTACATCATTGAGTATTTTTCCGGGGACGAATTGGTGAAACGGGACGCCAGCAGCCAGCGCCTCCACGAGGCGTACTTGCAGGCGCTGAAAGCCCAGCAAGGCGCCGTCCCTCTGCAGATGAAGGTCATCCGGTAGCCGCCACCAATTTCGGAGTAGGGGAGGGGGAGCGTCAAGTTTCCTTTGCCGAGGCGCAGATTCTCCGACCGCACGTTACCTTCCCGCTGAGCGAACCAATCCTTATCCTATCGCGTGCCTGCCCCGCTCCAGCGAAGCGTAGCGTTGTCCCGCCGCAGGGGGCGCGTGTTGTATTTCAGCAGATATTCCGCATATGACGGGTCGTCCGTGATTCCCTCTTCGGCAACTGGCGGATAGCTTTTCATCGCGTGGTAGGGAAGCGGTTCGATTGAATCGCCCGTGTACGTGCTCGAATTGCCATCCTTGATCCAGCCGTCGAGGCGGAGAATGAAATCGCGCTCCAGTCCGGAAGGCAGTTCCGGCGGCAGAGAGAACATCAGCGTTAGCTCATCGCCCGGACCGAACACGACGAGCCGGTCGTCTGCTGTGTTCAGAAGAGGAAGCACGTCCCCATATCGTGTGAGCAATCCCTGCTGCGGCTGCCATAGCGCCTCAGGCGAGACCTCGGAGTAGTCGTACCACGGCGGTTTGCCGCGTTCTCCTCGCACGAGCCGCGAGAAGCCACGGAAGTGCAGGTCCGCCCCGAGAAGCGTCGGCCGGGAACTCTTCAGCGGGGGCGACTCAGCCGCATCCCCGACCGCTATGCGATCCCAGTAAATCTCGAAGTTCGTGGAGAGGCGCAGGCGCGTGCTCTTGCCGCAGAGAGAACGTGGCAGCCCCACCACAACGTTCTTGCCGATACCCGCGGGGACGCCGACACTGTCGCTGACCTTCTCGCAACTCCCGTCTTCCTTCTGCATCTCAAGCGCGGGGCCAAATGGCGCCGGCCCGGCGCCCTGTCCGAGGGCAAAGAGCGTGTCGCCATCGCTCCACTCGATCCAGCCGGTCAGGATCAGAACAGGCTGCTTCATCGTTGAGGTGTCGCCGAAGTCAAGCAGAAGCGAATGAGCCTCAGCGATGCCATGAAAGCGCGTCAGGGCGAACGTGTCCGCGTGGCGCCCGTCCACCTCCGAGAGAACGTCCCTGAGGTCATGTCCGCGGTCATCCTTGACGGACTCCGGCGCGCGGAGGTGGGCAATCGAGTAAACCCGCGTCTCTCCCGTCCCTGGCGGTCCGACGCACTCGTCCGGATAGACGGAGCATTCCGGGGAATGGTCCATTGCCGTCAATTGCGCGCTGTCCACATACACCAGCTCCCGCAACTCGCTCGTCAATCGCACTTCCAGCATGCCGTCTTTCGGGCGAAGTCGCGCTCCCGGAATGAGAAGGTCCTCCTTGTTCCGGTACGTCCAGAATGTCCCATTGCCGAGCGGCACACCAATCGCCCCGCCGTCGAGCACGTCCGTCAAGAACGAGAACTTCTCGCCATCCCAGGTGTACACGAAGGGGCAACTCGAGGGCGGCCCCAGCTTCTCGAGGACATTCGCGGTCTCACAGACCTTCGGAGAAAGAACGTTCTGAGCCACTCCCGTCGGCCACCACAGCCGCAGAACGTTCAGACTTTTCCTCTCCCTGACGCCGAATAGCAGCGGTCGCCCTAAGCTGACCTTCTTCTGGTAAAACGCGCCGTCGCGAACCTCCATTTTTGTCGAGACCCCGAACCGGTTGCTCTGAAGACCCTCAAGGGTCACGCGAATCCAGTTGTTCTTGTTTCCCCCGTCATTGCGCAGGAGTGCCACCCGCCCGTCCTGGTAACACACCGCAAGGTCGAGGTCTCCGTCTTCGTCGTAATCCTCCGCAGAAGCCTGGACGAGGTCGTCCAAGTCCTTCAAGTCGAAACCGACAGAGTCGGACACGTCCGTGAACGTCCCACCATCGTTCTGAAAAAGCCGTCCCGAGACAAATAGGTCCTCGTCCCCGTCGTTATCGTAATCGAAGGCGGTCAGAGCGCGACCGCGGTTCTCCACTTTCCCGAGGACAATGCGCTCGAACTCACCAAGCCGCTTCCCCAGAAACGCGAGGACCTCGCCATCGCCCGTGAGAAGAACGATGTCCGACCACCCGTCATTGTTGATGTCCGCGACGGCCACGTTTCGTGGATTGGCTGGCTGAGCAACTCCGATTTTCTCCGCGACATCTTGAAATCGCCCCATGCGCATACTTGAGAGCACTTCGTTCGGCTTCTCCGCGTGCGTCAGGAAGAAGTCCACATCGTTGTCGTCGTCGAAATCAATGAACCGCAGCAGGGTCGCGGGCGACCCGTTTCCGGACAGTCCGGATTCTTCCACCACAGCCTCAAATTCCCCTTTCCCGTTGTTGCGGTACATTCTTGGGGGGGCCGCCTCGAACGCCGAGTAGAGGTCGAGGTCTCCGTCGTGGTCGAAATCAATTAGAAGAAGCTCTACCGCTTTCTGTCCGCCAGCGAGGAGGGATTCTTGAGGTGAGTGTCCGAATTTCTTGAACAGGATGCGGATGCCCTCGTCGTCGGACAGGCACAGCTCGGTGTCGCCGTCGTGATCGAGGTCCCCGGAGGCGACCGCAAGCACTCGCCCTTTCACCTCGGGCAATCCCACTTCGGCCGACACTTCCTGAAAGGCGCCATTGCTGCGATTGCGCCACATCTCGAGCGGCTTCTTGGCAGACCCTGTGACGACCAACAGGTCGAGTCGCGGGTCGCCGTCAACATCCGCCCAGCAGAGAGGCTGCCGCGTCGGCGCCTCTGCGCCTGCTGGCTCGGTCCTCAATCCCGTTTCGATGGTCGCGTCCTTGAAGGTCACCCCAAGCGGATTCTCGACCACAGGCGTCTTTAACTCCGGAGATGTCCGCTCCGGCTCGACGACCTCCGTGTATCGGCTCATCTCGAGCTCTTCCGGAGTCCGGGTTCGGGAGTCCCCGGCGCGCAGCTCGAGGAACACCTTTCTCTCTTCCGCGGCGACGTCCATCTTCCGGAGACGGGCGGCGATGAGCATCCGCCGGTAATGCGGGCCAATCTCGTCCGGCGCCAATTCCACGGCGCGGGTCAATTCCGCAAAGGCTTTCTCTAATTCATTGAGGCTCTCGTACACCACGGCGAGATTGTACGCGGTGTCCGGGCAGCTGGGGTCAAGTTCGCGCATCTTTTCGAACTCTCTCGCCGCCTCCGTGGACTTCTTCTCTCGCTTGTACATGATGGCGCGGTTGTACGCGGCATAAGGGGAGAGGGACGCATCCAGCTTCTCACCTTTTGCCAGATGCTCCCGTGCCTCGTCGTGCCGCCCCAGCGCTGCCAGAACGATGCCGAGGTTGATGTGGTCCATCGCGGAATCAGGCGAGAGCTTGAGGCATCCCTCGAACTGCTTCACCGCCTCGTCGTATTTCTCCTCCTCATAATGGGCGCGGCCCATGTTGCGCAGACGCGATAGCTCTGCCGCGCGACCAATTTCTCCCGAACAGGGAAAAGACAAGACGAGGACAGCGAGCATCCCATAATGCAAAGCGCACAGCTTCTTAAACACCGTTTAACCCTCCCGAGGCAATAGTGATAGTTACGGTACAAAAACGACGCAATTATTCTATACACTCTCGTGGAAAGATGCGCGGGAGAAATGTGCAAGCCGATCGCTACGGTGATGGACGGGAGGCGGTCGCTTGGTCGTAGGGCGGGCCTTTCAGGGGCCCTCCGCCGTCAGGAAACCAGCGGTTTGATGGTCATAACCTCCAGCTCGAAGAGGAGGTCGTCGCGGCAGATGTCGGCGGCGGTCTCGATGACACCGCGAGGGTCGAGTCCCTCCTCCCTCGCGATGCGTCGGAAAGCCGGAGCGCACTCAGCGGACTTGACGAACGCCACGCAGTGTGCCGCGTCGCCCAGAGAGTGGTCGCGCGAGCTCAACAACTCTTTCACCACCCGCAGCGTATGGCGGATCTGCTCTTCGGGGTTGCCGATGTGGACGGTCTCACCGCGTTCGTTGATGCTGGCGGTCCCCGAGACGTAGATGCGGCTGACCGACTCGTCCCGAATCTCAACCGCTCGCGAGAAAGAGGAACCGTACTGAAACGCCTCGCACTGGCGGGGACTGTTAAGGATTTTCGCCTCGAGTGCGGCCTCGCCGCGCCGTGAGATCGCAAGGAAGTCCATCATGCATTCGCGTCCGAAGGGGCAATCGCCCTGGATGCCGGTGCTCGCTGGCAACCACACGGGTTTCTGTCCGTCCATCAAGCCGAACTGGCGGTACGCCTGCCGCCGAGCGGCGTTGAACTCGTCGTACCAGCTCAACAGCTTCGGGAGGTAAATCCACGTCCTCGCCACGTCGCGGTAAATCAACCCGTGCGCCTCGAGAATACGATTCGCATTCTCGAACATTGAAAGCGCGTGGTCGTGCAGGCGATGTCCCTCGCAGACGTGCTTCGCCGGTCCCAGAGACGCTACGGAGAGATAGCAGGTGTTCCCGTAACAGAACTTCCTGCCGACGGCCTGCCCCTCGAGCAGAAGCGGTGATACCGCCCCGCCCTTCGGCGTCCGCACTGCCCAAACCTGAATCCCTGCGACGGCGCCGTGCTCTGCCTCGCATGGCATCTCACCGACGAAGCACAGAGATCCCTCCGACTCCACCCCATGCTGGGTATATGCCCGCTGTCTCGCCGCAGACACCTGCGCATACGTATTGGCCATCGCGTAGCAGCGCTCCTGTACGATCTCCCCATGGATCGTTGCGAGAAACTCCGCCACTCGGTTGTAAATGTTCTCAACCGATTCGGCGCCCCCGGAGGAATTCCTCTCTGGACGGAACGTCAGGAAATATTCTTTCAAGTCATCGCGCTGCGCCTGGACAACCGTCAACGGGGAACTCACCGAACGAACAAGCCGCCCCTTTTGTTGGGAAACGGAATTACGATTACGTGCCATTTCGCATCGCCTTTGTCTCAATTCGGGACGAAGCCCGGTCCGGATTCTCGCTCGGCTTGCGGGGACAAGGTGATACCAAGCGAATTTCCGCCTTTTGGGGCTGGCCGAGCATTTTGCCTCTGGCCTTCGCAAACGTTGAAGAATACACCATCCGAGATTCGGAAATCAAGCCCTGATTCCTGTTGAGTGCGTTTACGTTCGAGTGGTTCGCCGCGGCACGCCGAGGCTCATCTCTTGCCTTCTCCATCATCCCCTGAGGCGGCATGGGCATCTTGCCCATGATTCACCGGCTGCAAGCCCGTGCCACTTCCACGGCTTTACACCTAATCCCTCCGCGCCGGGCTTTAGCCGGCGCCCCTCTCGTTAGCCACGGGCTTCAGCCCGTGGGGTTGTGACGCCGCAGGTTCCTGCCTGAGCAGGCTTCAGCCTGGCTTCTCGATGAGGGGATTCATCCATACCCCTTATACGTGGCCACACCTTCCGGCGGAGTGTGCCTACGTTCGAGTGGCGGGTCGGGGTGAACCCCGCCACCCGCGCATTGCGTCAAGTGCGCTTTCGCGGGACAGCTTGCCTTGTCACGGAAGAAAGGGCGCGAGGTGACTCCCTTCTTGTGGTCAGGAATCGCCCTCGCGCCCCTGAACTCATCAGCGCTCGGTGGCGGCGAGATCACAAATGGTACGGGTGGCGCTGGGGACGCCCCACCAGGCGTCGAGCCTGTTCATCTCCGACAATCTCGCGTTTCGTCTGGTCCCAGGACAGTTCCCGGCCAAGGAGAAACGAGAGGTTGCCGAGAACACACAAGTTGGCGACGCCGACCGCCGCCTCGATGTTCATGATCGTCTTCTTGCCGGTCGTGATCCCCTCGTACCAATCCTCCCAATGGCCTGGGCTTCTGTACACATCCTTGGCGCCGGCAGGCGGAACCCACTCGCGAGCCTTCCTCTCCGCCCATGTGCCGCCATCACCTCCCCAATGCGTGAATGTGCCTTTTGTCCCGTGATAGACGGCGCCGTAGCCCGGCCGTTCAATCCGGTCCTCGCCTGGCTTCCTTTCCTCGGCGGGAGGGGCGTTGCCTTCTTGCTGGTTCCAAGTCATCACCCAGTCGGGATTCTTGAACGTGTACGTCACGTTCATGGTGACCGCCGAATCCCACACTCCCCTCGGCGGGGACGTGCCCGTGGCTTCGACGCTGACCGGGCCCGTCCCATCCGCCCCCATCCACCACATCGCGCAGCTCATCACGTGGGCGCCGCGGTCGCGGATTTGTCCGCCGCCCGATTCCATCATCCAGCGGAAGCTCCCCGGGAGGTATCTGCGGTTGTACGGCCTCCAGCGCAGGGGGCCCAGCCACATGTCCCAGTCCAGCTCCGGCGGCGGCTCACTGTCCGGAACCGGATTGTTGTCCACAGGACTCGGATAGTGAAAGCACCAGACCTTATCTATGTGCCCGATGTTGCCGTTGACCAAGTAGCGATGTGAGAGGTACGCCTCCGGCTGGGAGCGCCCCTGCGAGCCAACCTGGCAGGCGACCTTGTTGGCGCTGACGGCGGCGACCATCGCCTTCCCTTCCTCAATGGTGCAACAAGCCGGTTTCTCCACGTACATGTGTTTGCGGCATTCAGCGGCATGGACCGTCTGAACAGCGTGCCAGTGGTCGGGAGTCGCAATGACCACCGTATCCACATCCTTTCGTTCGAGTATGTAGCGGTAGTCGCGGTACGGTGTGACGGGTCGCTTTGCCCAGCGGCTCTCCCATTTCGCGGCATCCGCGAGCCTGTTTTCATCAACATCGTTAACCGCCACGCACTGGATGAAGTCGGCGATCTTGGACCGGCGAATCTCGTCCAAAAGACCTCTGCCTCTCCCGCCGGCGCCGATGAGGGCGGTGGTCAATCGCTCGTTGGCGCCCGGCCTCCCTGCCTCCGCAAGAACGCCGGACCCGATTAGATAGGGGGCGCCGATGGCGGCCCCGCACGTCGCCAGAAACTGGCGTCTGCTGATTCGCTTCTCGTTTTTCATCGTATTTTCACCTCTCGGATTTGAGTTCGGGGAATGCCTCGACCGCTCGAAACAATCACTCCGTAGGTTTGACATCGGTTTTCCGCGTCGGGACAAGCTTCTGGCTCGGAAGCCCTGGGACACTCACGCCACGCGCTCGGAGCGATTGGGCAATGTTGATTTTGAATTCCTCGGGGACCGTTTTCAGCGCCATCTGAAGCGCGGCGAGCGATCTCTGTCCGGGAAGCCGCTCGAGCACCATGCGAGCATCCTCTCTCAGTTCCTTGTCCGACAACTGCGCCGCCACGGGCGCCACCGCCTCATCCCCGGCAATCTCCGACAGCATCCACATCGCTTCCCGCCTGACTCGAACCGGTTGGATGTCTCCCAGCAAAGGAATCAACTCCGTCACAACAGCCTTCCGTTCGCTGTCTGCTTTCGGGCGCCCGGCGTGGCGGACGATCTTCCACAAAGCGCGTTCCGCTTCCCTCGCAACCTCAAAGTTCTCGTCCGTCATCACCGAAGATAGCGGCTTGACCGCCGGGGCGCCCACGTTCCCGGCGTTGTCCCTCGCTTCCGCGCGCACCTTCGGGTCCTTGTCCCTGATCTTAGCGATCAGGTCCGCGACCGCACCGCTCAGTTTTTCCTCCGGCATATCCGAATCCTCCTTATGTTGAATGCAACAATCCTGTCAGAATTCCATCCGCCGCCGTGGGGCCGTCCGGACTTTCATCAAACTGAACCATCCCATTGTTGGGGCTCAGTCTATCAAAACCACCGTCTCTCAGTGCAAGGCCAAAAATCCGCCAACGGTAATGCCTCAGTTACAGAGGGACTCACCGCGAAGAACGCAGAGATCGCAGAGGGACACCAGACAGGACTAACAGGATTATCAGGATTATCCTGTGCCCCGCCCCTGGCGGGGTTATCCTGTCCAAATCTTGGCTTCCTTTCTGCCACGTCTGCCGCCCGTAGGTGAGGCGATACCGCCAACGCAATCTTTCCGCCGCGGAAGGGGGCTGAGCCAGCACATGAAGGGAGACCGTTTCCGACACGATTGGTGCGAGACGAAGTCCCACTTCCATCTCTGCGTTCTCTGCGGTGAGACTTGCTCCGCGGCAATCAGATGTGCCTCGCTCCTAAGTCCTCAATCCGAAATCGGGAATCCAACATCCCCCCTCTGTGTCCTTCGTGTTCTTCGTGGTTAGATTATCCTTACGGGTTCTCGAGCAGGCGGTAGAAGCGGCGGGGGGCGAGGAGAGGCGGCACGCCGGTGAGGGAGCCGTCATCGGTCCAGGAGGTGGTCTCGTTGCCCGCGGAGGGGAGGGCCCCGACGGCGACATGCCAGGTAATGAGGTCGTCGCTGTAATAGATGGAGTAGGATTTGGGCCAGAGAGAACTCCAGGTGAGGACGGCTTCACCGGTTCCACCGACCGGCTCGACTTTGTTGACGTAGAACTCGTACGCCCCCATGTCCACCGTCAGGCTCTTTCCGCCGAACATGATCCGGTGCATCCCGGCGATGTCCGTCTCCGGCAGCTCCGGATCATTGAACCCCGTATCAATGCACGGCGAATCCGGCAAAAGCCGAAAATTCCCATTCTCCGCATCCACAAACCTCGGGCTCTGCGCAATATTGCCCTCCCCTCCCGCTGTCCACCCTTCAATGCAGCAGTAACGGGGCGAGCCCGAGACCTGGGAACCCGCATTCCCCCATAAGATGCAGTTCCGGACCATTAAGGCTGAGCCGTAGATGCCGCCACCCAGCGTGTCGGCCCGGTTCCCGACGATGGTATTGCCGCGGATCCGTCCGGAGCAATTATACAGCCCTCCGCCATAGTCGTCCGCGGAGTTGTTGCTAATGACATTGTTTTCAATTACTCCATCGCAATCGTACAACCCGCCGCCGGAAAGAGCCGAGTTGTTGGTGATCAGGTTGTTTCGGATCACGCCACTGCAGTAAGCCAGGCCGCTGTCAGAATTGCCGGTGATCGTGTTGTTCTGTATCGTCCCGTGTGTATAGCGTGGCGGATCCCAGCCCCACCTGCTCACGTATCCACCCCAGATGCCGCCTTTGCCGTTCGTAATCGTGAAGCCCGACAGAACACACGTGTCATTTTCGGTGCCCAGGAAAGCCACGACGGGCCCTTTTCCCATGCCATCTATGACGGTCTTGGCGACCACACCAGCATCGGTTGGGACTGTGCTTCTCAACACCACATTTCCTCCGAGAAAGCGGATGTTTTCCCTGTAAACGCCTGGGTAAACCAGAATCTCCTCGCCGTCGGTGGATTCCCAAAGAGCGGACTGTATCGTCTCATATCGTGTGCCAGCGGTTAGGTTCCAGACAGCGGTCCGCGTTACGGCTGTTGGATCCCATGCAAACCGATATTCTCTGAAGTTCGGAATGAGATCCTGGTCGGGATCGTCGCTGGCGTTGCAGTGCAGGTTTCCGAACCAATACGTTTCCCAGTCATCGAGAAGGCCGTCCGCATCGATGTCGTCAGATTTGGAAACAGCTTCGGGCGTGTTGCCATAAGCCCCCATATTCACCCGCCCGCCATTGGGGTCTGGCTCTTCCCCAAACGGAGAAGCGAGGTCTCCGGCATCAACGCAAGGCGACCAAGACTGGAGGTGATAATCACCCCTTTCCGCATCCACAAAATGCGGGGTCAGCGAAATGTTGCCTTCGCCTCCTCCGGTCCATTCCTGGATACACGAATAGGTGATCTCATTTTCCTCAGAGAGCTGGTAATCCATACGAGCGACGTTGCCCCACAGGATGCAGTTCCTGATGACGCCGGGGAAGTGTGTGATGCATTCGAAGCAATATCCGATCGCTCCGGCTTCGGAAGCAGAATTCTGGGCGATGGTGTTGTTCTCGATGACTGCACCGCATTCGTAGAGTCCCCCT